>NZ_CDHP01000072.1:0-158462 GCF_900002895.1 Ercella succinigenes
TAATTTAACTATAATAATTAAATTAATTTTTCAAAAAGAGGTTCTTATGATTTTTAAATGTAAAGATTACAGAGTTTCTTTCGTTTTCTGATATACTACTAAAAAATACAAAATTATCGGTGTATACTTATTACAAACAATATTTGACAATTAGAAATGAAAGGATTGATTACAGATATGATTAAACATGTTGTTATGTGGAAATTTCATGATCAGGCAGAGGGTAATAATAAAAAAGATAATATCAATAAGGTGCAGGAAATTCTTATGGCACTTAAAGATAAAATACCGGAGCTGATTAGCATTGAAACTGGTAAAGATATAGGTGTGGGGAGAAACACTTTCGATTTGGTACTTATTACCACTTTTAATACAATTCAGGATTTGGATACTTATCAGAATCATCCGGATCACAAGCAGGTAGCACAGTTTGTAGGTAAAGTAGTTTCAGATAGGGCTTGTGTAGATTTTGAGATGGTATGACTAATGTTATAAATTGATTTTAATATGGCAGATCATTTAACCACAATCTGGCTTTAGATAGTCAAGTGAGAGGATTTATAGTTATATGATTGTTAGGTCTGGTTTTGAAGGTACTATAAAAGAACTTTCGGAAATGCTTAAAGAACTTGATTCTGACCACAGTGTTCAGGGAATAATGGTGCTGACTTGTGATGAGAATCAGTTTACCTCATCAGAGCTTGATCCCGTATTAAAGCGATGCAAAAAAAAACTATGGGGTGGGATTTTCCCGCAGGTTCTTTTGGGGGAAAACAATTATCTTAAAGGTAGTATTGTTATAGGTATAAGGCAGCAGGTTAAAATATCTGTGCTAAGGAATATCAGTAAAATAAATTCTGATATGAGTGAAGAGCTGAATATTTTTAAGGATGAACCTTGCTGTAACAAGACTATGTTTGTTTTTGTTGATGGTCTTAGTTCAGGTATAGTAGCCGTAAAGGATAGCTTATTTAACAATCTAGGGCTGATGCCAAATTATATAGGTGGCGGTGCAGGTTCTCTTTCCTTTCAAAAAAAACCTTGTATTCTAACTAATGAAGGGCTGCTGGAAGATGCTGCTGTTTTGGCTTTAGCTGAAATTGGCAGCAGTATAGGCGTTGCTCATGGCTGGAAACCGATTTCTGAAGCTCTTAAAATAACTGAAGTTGATCGTAATCGTATTATTTCTATTAACTGGCGACCTGCATTTGAAGTTTATCGTGAGACTGTTGAGAAATTGAGCGGAGAATCTTTTGCAGGCAAAAGCTTTTTTGATATTGCTAAGGGGTATCCATTCGGAATAATTAAAATGGCCGATGAAATGATTGTACGTGACCCTATTTCGGTAAACAGTGATCAAGAGATTATATGTATAGGCGAAATTCCTAAAAATTCATTTGTTTATATCTTGAACGGCAATAAAGCCTCTTTGATTGCTGGAGCAGCAGAAGCGCTAAAGTTAGCAGAAGATTCCGTCGATAATAAAAGAGATGGTGGGATTTTATTTATAGACTGCATATCAAGAGTCCTCTTTTTAGAAGATGATTTTCAGGAAGAACTGACAACAGTCCATCAGCATGAACTCCTGGTTGGAGCCCTTTCTCTGGGTGAAATAGCCAATACCGGCAAATCATATCTGGAGTTTTATAATAAAACCGCAGTGGTGGGGATGCTGGAGGCGTGATTAATGAATTATATGGTATGGAGCCAGATCCTTTATGAACTGGCTTTGGCTGTTAGTGGTGAGCAGGATTTAGATAAATTACTTAAAAAGTCTTTGCCGGTTTTTATGATGAAGCTGGACTGTACCTTTGCCACTGTGTTGCAGGAAAAAAAGAAGAGTTAAAGCCGGTACATTCAGTTCCTGAAATTTTCTTTGATGCAGCTGAAGCGCAAGAGGCAATCCAGTATTTTTTTTCAGAATCAAAACGCAATCCCGACAGAAAAATAATTTCATTAAAGATAGATAATTTTTACTATGGCTTTAAAATGCCTGATTTTGGTTTGCTGATTCTGGCGCGTGGTAGTAGTTTTGATGAGGCATTGATCATGGATTTGTGCCCGATTGTAGATATGCTGGCGCAAAATTGCAGCGGCTGTCTTGAAATCATGCGCAGGAAAAAAGTAGAGAAGAAGCTGGAAAAGAAAATGGCCTTTCAGGCAATAACTACTAGTCTCGCTGCTACTTTCATAAATATAACTAGATATGAAATGGATCAGGCAATCCAGCAGGCGCTTAGTACAGCAGGTCTTTTTGTAGGGGTAGATAGAACATATATATTTGCCTATGATTTTGAGAATAAACTGATGCATAACACTTTTGAGTGGTGTGATCAGGGCATAACTCCAGAGATCCAGAATTTGCAGAATATACCTTTTGACGGATTAGATGACTGGATAAATAATCATCAGAGAGGTGAACCTCTTTATATACCAGAAGTTGAAAAACTAGATAAAAATTCCAATGTGTATAAAATATTGAGCAGCCAGGGAATTAAATCTCTGTTAACTTTACCGATGATGTACGGCAAAGATTGCTTGGGATTTATAGGTTTTGATTCTGTGCACCAGATTAAAAAATGGGGCGAAGATGATGTTGTTTTGCTCAAAGTTATGGCTGAACTTTTTACCAATGCGGAAATGAAAAAACGTCATGAAAGAGAGCTTATAGATGCCCGCAGACAAGCTGAAGCTGCTAATAAAGCCAAAAGTGAATTTCTTGCGAATATGAGTCATGAGATTAGAACTCCTCTAAATGGTATAGTAGGAATGATGTATTTGCTTCAGGGCACAACTCTTAGTGATGAACAGCAAGAGTATGTAGATGTAACCAATGATTCTGTAGATTCTTTGCTAATGGTTATAAACAATGTGCTTGATTATTCCAAAATAGAAGCAGGCCGCATGGAACTAAATGAAGAACACTTTTCGTTGGAGGAAGAAATATATCGTGTTGCTGGCATTGTTGGCGGCAAGATATCAGATAAAAAATTAGAAGTAATCGTAGATTATGATAACAATATGCATAAGAATTTCATCGGTGACCGACTAAGAATAAGACAGATTTTGATGAATCTGATTAGTAATGCGGTTAAATTTACTGATGAAGGACATGTTATGATCAGAGCACATGAAAAAAATAAAGAAACAGCAAAATCTGAAATGTCGGAAATTGTTGTTGAAGTTACTGATACAGGAAAAGGGATTTCCGAATCTTTTCAGAAGGAAATTTTTAGCCAGTTCACACAGGAGGATGCTTCTTCTTCTAAAAAACATAGTGGTACAGGCCTAGGACTTGCTATTTCCAGACAGCTTGCTGAGCTTATGGGAGGATCCATACATCTAAAAAGCCAATTAGGAAAAGGGTCAACTTTTTCTTTGCATCTTCAACTAAAAAGAACGAATAGTGTAGATAAATATAATTTCCAGAATAAGAATTGCTTTCCTCGAGATGAGGAAGTCCGAATTCTTGTTGTGGACGATGACGCAGTTAATTTAAAAATTATTCAAAAAATGCTTGATGGTTGGCAAGTTTCATATGATGCTGTTAATTCAGGCAAAAAGGCTCTGAAGCTGATTGAAAAGCATTACAGGAAAACATCAAGTTATAATCTTGTTTTGATTGATTATGTGATGCCGGAAATGGATGGAATTTTACTAGGCGAAACAATCAGACGGAAATATCCTCAATATCCTGTAAAGCTTGTACTCTTGTCATCTATTGCTGGTGCTCTGAATGCAGGTCAGATGCAAAAGAAAGGTTTTGATGCAGTTTTGACAAAGCCTTTTTCCAGCAATCGTTTGTATAAACAATTATGTGAACTGGTAGGAACAAAAGATAATCCTAGAGAAAGTGTTTCTAGTCTGCATCAGGTGGAAAATTTAAAAATGCATGATCAGGCTCTGGGAATGAAGGTAATGGTTGTTGATGATCATGCCATAAACAGAATGGCAACAAGAATGATTCTGGAAAAAAGCGGATATGATGTACTAGAAGCTAAAAGTGGATTTGAAGCTTTGGATATTATTCAGAAAAACAAAGTAGACATTGTGTTAATGGATATACAGATGCCCGATATGGATGGCTATAAAACAACCATGAAAATACGTGATCTGGGAAGTGAGTATCGCAATATACCTATAGTGGCTCTTACGGCAAATGCTATGGAGCAAGACCGGCAGCGTAGTATCGAAGCCGGTATGAACGGACATATTGCCAAGCCTTTCAAATTGCAGGAGCTTACAAAGCTGCATGAACTTGTCTGGTCTGAAGAATCTGATTTTACAAAAAAAAGAAAGTCTGCTTCAGAGAAAAAAGAAGGTAGAAATATTCATATATTTAATCGTACTGAGTTTATTGAGCGTTATGGGAAAGATCTTGCTGTGGCTAAAGAAATAATGAAGGCTTTTCAAGAAGATATGCCGCTCCAGATTGCTAAAATAAAAACTTTGGTTGATGCAAAAGATATGTCGGGTATAAGGGCAGAAGCGCACAGTTTAAAGGGAGCTTGTGGTTATGCCAGTGCAAATGAGATGTGGAATCTATGCATAAACATGATGAAAGAGGCAGATAAACAAGATATTTCTTCTTGTGAATCTATCTTGCAAAAATTACAGACTGCATACGAAATTTTTGAAAAAGAAGTTAAATGCTGGCAGCAAGATTGCCGCCAAGAAACCTAATCTGAAGAATGTTGGAGGATTAGACCATGAGAGTGCTGATTGCAGAAGATAACAAAGTAAGCAGGATGGTTTTGTGTGCATTTGTTAAGCAAATGGGTTACGATTTGCTTGTAGCTGAGAATGGCCGTGAAGCCATCGATATGTGGGAAAAAGAGATGCCTGATGTTGTGCTTACCGATTGGAATATGCCTGAAATAAACGGTTTGGATTTCATTCGTTATATCAGGGAGAATGAAACAGATCATTACACATATTGCATAATAATCACCAGTCATGATGAGCCTGATGATCTGCTGGAAGGTTTTGAAAGCGGCGCTGATGATTATCTTACCAAACCTGTTAATCAACAGGAACTTATACTTAGAATGCGAGCCGGTGAAAGAATGCTTAATTTGCATTCTAAAGGAACTCTTATATTTGCGCTTGCTAAGCTGACTGAAACCAGAGACAATGAAACAGGCGAACATCTTGACCGTATACGTGTTTTTAGTCGTTTGCTGGCCGAGCAATTATTTGCAATGGGTGTTTATACAGACAAAATTAATCGCCGCTTTATCCAAAGTGTTTATGAAACCAGTCCCCTTCATGATGTAGGTAAAGTAGGTATTCCCGATGCCATTTTGCTAAAAAAAGGTAAATTAACTACAGATGAATTTGAAATTGTCAAACAGCATACTCTGATCGGTTACAATACCCTCATAAGTGTCACCCGCCAAGGCAAAAAAAGCAAATATCTTGAAATGGCTGCAGAGATTGCCTGCAGCCATCATGAAAAATGGGACGGCAGTGGCTACCCTAAAGGGCTTTCTGGCGTAGACATACCTCTTGCAGCCAGAATAGTGGCAATGGCTGATGTTTATGACGCTCTTCGCAGTCAACGGGTATATAAACCTGCTTATTCACACGAAGAGGCCAGAAAAATAATTCTTTTTAAATCTAAAGGTCATTTTGATCCTAATGTTATAGAAGCTTTCATAAAACTTGACAGTGTATTCAGGGAAATCAGCAGCCGCAAATTTAATCCCAAAAAATTTGGATCGGCAGATTGATTAGTTTTAGCCCCTGAATCTACATGTCTTTAACATGTGTTTTAAGCCATACCAAAAACGACCATTTATCATATATAGTAAACCGTCTAACATATGCGTGTTAAATTTACCGCCTGACATTCTTGGCATGGATCGGAAAGGTAAATGCATAGCGAACATAACATTATTGGCGGCAGTAGGTTTGCCCAAAAGCAAACAACACCTTCGAACAAATTTTATTAGATTATAAAGAAAGTGTGCAAAACCTTTTTTGTGCTGTGCTTGACCTATTGTGTCGTTATAACCCAGTGGTTTTGATTTATCCCATTTAGCTGGAGGCAACTTAAAACCAAGTAGGTGCTCAAATTCTTTATCACTTACCTGATTTATTTCTGCTTTGAAATATGATTTAATAAGATTTTTGTCATATGGCTGTGGAAAAGTAAGATCTTCAGTAGTTTTGCTAGTTCGAAACAATGTTTTTTCCAAAACAATATCACGAGAAGAAGTTCCAATCATTATGCTATATTCACCTGTTTCCTCTAACCAAGTGTTTGCTGCTACATTAAAATACTTAAAAGTATGAGTATCAAATTGGATTTCGATTTCTCTGCTTTCGCCTGGATTAAGCAATACTTTTGCAAAACCTTTTAACTCTTTGTTTGCACGAAATACTTGGCTATCTGCCTTTGACACATATAGCTGTGCGATTTCTGCACCTGCTACCTGTCCCGTGTTTTTAATAATAAAGCGGATTGATTCGTCAGCGATACAAAGATTGCTGTATGCAAAAGTTGTGTATGAAAGACCATAGCCAAAAGGCCATTTAACGGATTTTTTTGCGGTATCATAATAGCGATAACCTACATATATGCTTTCCCTATGCTCAGAACTTAATTGTTTGCCTGGATATAAATTAGAGCACGGCACATCCTGATACAAAAAAGGATAGCTTTCGGCCAGTTTGCCTGATGGGCTAAGTTTGCCTAAAAGTATATCGGCTATTGCACCAGCCCCTGCCTGCCCACCAAGATAACCATGCAGGATAGCAGACACTTTATCAGACCACGGCATTTCTATTGGTGAGCCACCTGAAAGTATAACAATTATATTTTTGGCTACTAATGAAATTGAGTTTAATAAATTTATTTGGTTTTCTGGAAGTCTCATGTGTGGACGGTCTATGCCCTCTGCTTCGCTTCCTTCATCAAGACCAAGAAACAACAGCACAATGTCTGATTTTTGTGCCAACTTTATAGCTTTCCTTTGCTTGATTTTGTCTGAACCACCCAGTCTTTTGAATCCTGGCTGAAAGCCTGTTATCTGTAAATTTTCTTCTTTTATGATGTCCACAAAACTATCCAGTTTTGTAGGATTGATAAGAGAGCTGCCAGCACCTTGATAGCGAGGTGTGTGGGCAAAATCACCAATAATAGCTACTTTGCTCTTGTTGGAAATCGGTAGAATCCTATTTGTGTTTTTCAAAAGAACAATCGATTGTGCGGCGGCCTCACGTGCTATTTGGTGATGATCTTCAGTGTTAGATTCCCTGACATAGTTGGGTCTGGTTTCATAAAGTAAAGACAAAAAACTATTGACTCGTTTATTCAGCAAATTTTCATCTAGGCGTCCTTCTTTTACCGCCATCACAATTTCTTTGTCAGTAACTCCGCCAGAAGATGGCATTTCCAATTGGTTTCCTGCTATCAAACCTTTTACACGATCATTTTCACCGCCCCAGTCTGTAATAGCAACACCATCAAATCCCCATTCGCCATAGAGTATATCCTGCATCAGATGCATATTTTCATTTGCATAGCAAGAATTAACCTGATTATAGGCAGTCATGATAGATTTTGCTTTGCCTTTCTGAATAGCATATCTAAAGCCCTCAAGGTATATCTCGCGTAGAGCCCTCTCATCGACTACCTCGTTCATAACCATTCGGCGTTCTTCCTGACTATTAACGGCAAAATGTTTAGGACAGGCGGCAACTTTTTGCGATTGTATGCCTTGTATCATGGCCGCTGCCAATGTGCCTGAGAGATATGGATCTTCAGAAAAATATTCAAAATTGCGACCACAAAGAGGATTTCTTTTTATATTTAGGCCTGGGCCGCAAATAACGCTTACTTGCTGATTAGAAGCCTCTTTGCCCAAGCAGTTGCCGATTTTTTCTAACAGATCAGGATCCCAGCTGTTTGCTAGTGTTGCCGCAGTAGGAAAACATGTTGCGGGCAGACTTTTGTGTAATCCCAGATGATCTGCTTTTCCGCCTTGCTTGCGCAGACCGTGTGGTCCGTCTGTTATCATCATGGATGGGATGCCAAGGCGAGAAATTTCTTTAGTATTCCAAAAATTCTGCCCTGACATCAGTGATGCTTTTTCTTCTAAAGACATTTTATTGATTATCTTTTCATATTGCATAATATTTCCCAAAATCCTTTAATCAAACAAATTTGTATAATTAACAAGAGAATAACAGATATTATGTATACGGTCGCGAACTGCATGCGCCATACCAGCAGGATCTTGCTTATAATAATTATCGAAGCTTTTTCGGCTGGCAGATGGTAATGCTGCTAGCATCAGATCATTGCCATATCTTGCTGCCAGACTGACATCCATAAAACTTCCCAAAACAGCGTCTGTTGTAACTGTGCCAACAAATCCCCATTCATTACGCAATACGTTTTGCAGCAATTCAGGATTTCCACCACTCCATTTATGTCCTATCAAGATAAAACTCGACATGACACCGGTAACATCGGCCTCTTTTACCGTTATTTCAAAAGGTTTAAGATATATTTCTCTAATGGCCTGCTCATTAGCCCAAACGGATACTCCTGTACGAGCATTAACTTCTTGTTCATTGAGAGCAAAATGTTTCATAAACACCATAATATCTCTACTTTGAGCACCTCTGGTTATACCTGCGCTCATTTTCCCAGAAAGAAGAGGATCTTCAGAAAAATATTCGAAATTGCGTCCTCCCATAGCTGTACGGTGGAGATTCATACCAGGTGCATACCAGCCATGTACGTTGTAGGCATTTGCTTCCATTCCTACAGCTTCTCCCATTTTATACGCCAAATCATCGTTCCAGGTTGAAGCAATAACAATTTCAGTAGGATATGAAGCAGCGGTTATATTACCAAAAAAGAAGCTTATTCCGGCCGGCCCGTCAAGTAATGTTGCTTGTGGAATGCCAAGACGTTCAATTGCATGAGTGCTGTAACCGCCCTCAACAAAAAGATCTCGCATCTCTTCTACAGTAAACTGATCGAGAAATAATTGCCATTTTGGGTCTTCATAGTCGAGATCTTTAAGATCTTCTAACTTCAAATTATTTTCCGCACCCATTAAAGGTAAGTTGACCAAAGGTTTTTCTGGTTCAGAATTGAAAGCCGTCAGTATTTCCTGGGAAGCCTCAAAATTTGTATTTGAAATATTAGGCCATGTTCCTGTCCAGTCAGATCGTGAAAGATAGGTCAAGTCTCCATTAGCATAATCAAACTGATTCAGTATTTCTGTGCCTGTTACATTGTCTGATTTATATACTATTGTCTGCTCGACATTAAAAGTTATAAAATCAACAATATCGTGTACATTTTTTCCGACTTTTATCTCATATGATCCTTCTTCTAAAACGTAAGCCTGTTCTTTGAGCATGTCATAAGAAGCCATATCGCGAATAGGGAATTCAATATTAATGGTTTGCTCTGCTCCTGGGAGAATCAAATCAGTTTTTTGGTAAGATATTAACTCTATGGCGGACTTCTCTATTCCGCCAGGTGTGTACGGAGCAGAATAATAAACTTGAACCACATCCTTACCAGCGATATCTCCTTTGTTTTCAATTTTGATCTCAATTGATACATCGCTTTCCGTTATATTTGAGTCTATTATTTTCCAATCAAAGTCTGTATAACTAAGTCCGTAGCCGAAAGGAAACTGCACGGCTTCTTTGTACGCTGATTCGTTTCCTTCATAATAAGTTTCATAAAAGCGATAACCTATATAGATACCTTCTTCATAATTTATAAAACCCATATTATCGATGTTGTCGAATTTATAATTTCCAAAATTCGCACTGGCTGGATTTGCTGTTGCATCGTAAGCATATGTGTTGACGAGACGACCTGAGGGATTAATATTTCCAGCAAGAATATTCCCTAAAGACTGGCAACCTCTTGGGCCGGGATTGCCAATCCATAATGCACCGTTTATAGTTTCATAATCTTCCAGAAAACCAAGCTCCATAGCGTTTCCGGCATTTATAATAATAATAACATTTTTAAAATTTTCTGTGATTTTATCAATTAGCGCAACTCTGTTTGGTGTAAGTTTTAATTCTTCTGGTGTAAAATCAGATGCTTCCACACCTGCACTTGAAATGACTATAAGGGCATTTTCGGAGAAATCTTTTGCAGTATTAATAATATCATCCGAGAGATAATCAACTGGTGGTTCGTCAAAAGCATCCTGCATAAGTGATCCTATTACCTGGAAAAGTCCGGTTGAGCCTTCTTGTAGAGTATTATCTTCATGTGATGCTGTTACTTCATAAAGGCTTTGGTTATATTCAATGCCTGCATTTTTCAGTCCTTGATAAAGATTTACTGCACGTGATTGATCGGCGGCTCCTGAGCCACCGCCACCATAACGAATATGAAAAGATGATAAGCCAAAGACATTTACTTTTTTATCTTCTAGCGGCAACGAATTATCGGTGTTTTTTAGAAGGACAATACCCTCATCGGAAATAATTTCTGCAATCTCCTCTCCATGTGCCCTTGCCGATGCACCTTGCTCTGAACTTGTATCTATGTCTATGCTTAATAAACGAGCAACATCCCCTATTACAGGAGCGATATTGTAGATACCAAAAGAAAGGATCAAAAGAACAGCAGTCCAGACAACTGCGCGGCGCGGTCGTGCTTTTACTTTGCGATATATTTTATCGTGCCTTTTTGCTTGTCGCTTCTCAATTTTGGGCATTTGTTTTATCTGTTGCTTACGCAATTTTTTTGCGATTTTTCGTTTTGTACGTTCTTTTGCTTTAAGAGTACGTCTTTGATTACGTGGCAATGCGGCAATTTCCTCTGCACGAATACGGGACTGTTTTTTATCTGCAGCTATCTCTTGTACGATTTCCTTCTTTAAATCTTTTCGTGTTTTCATAAGAACGGCCTCCCCTTGCTTTTTCAATTTCATCTTAAAGAAATGAAAATAGTATTCATACAAGGATTTTGCCAAAAATATAAGAAATCAGATATTTGCACAGTTATTATGCCTCAATATGCTATACTAAAATAGAAAAAAATTCGTAACAGTTTTGTCGAATTCGACATGTTTTGCACAAAGGGTGATAATAATAGAGAGAGATCTTTTTGGTTTGCTAAATGTACTTGATTTTGAGGGCGGCAATATTTTGTTTCAGCAGCGTGAAACTAATGAACCGCGTACTTCTTTTCAAATGGAGCAGGAAGCTCTTTCTTTTGTTGCTGCCGGTAAGCCAGATGAAATGGTAGCTCATTATAAAGATATATTTTTGTCGGATCCTAAAATCAAAATTTCTGTTGGTAAATTATCCCGTGATGAAATCAGGCATCTAAAATATATGGCTGTTTCAGCTATTGCTATTGTATGTCGTGTTGCTATACAAAATGGTGTAGCTGAAGCAGTTGCCTATAGTATGAGTGATGATGCAATACAGAAAATTGATAAAATGATTCGACCTGAGAGCATACTTCTTCTTCTGATTAAAATGGTTTATCGATACACCGAACTTGTAGGTGAAAGCAAAGCTGCTGCTTCTCTTTCTAGGTCTGTTAGAGATGCAGTTGAATATATTGTGGCACACTTACACAGCAAAATAAGCTTAGATGACTTGATTCAAAAGTGTTCCTACAATAAAGAATATTTTTCTAAATTATTCAAAAAAGAGGTAGGAGTTTCCATAACAGACTATATTCTTGACCTGCGTATACAGGAAGCAAAAAAGCTTCTCCAGGAAGGTAAATCAAGCAGAGAAATAGCTTATCTGCTTCAATTTTCTTCCCAGAGTTATTTTATTCAACAATTCAAAAAAGTATCAGGTATAACTCCTAAAGAATATAAAATGCTGCACTATTAATGCCCCTTGTCTGTTTTGCCGGCATTTTCGCTTGCTGCTTTACGGTCAGCGGCCATCTCTTCGACTGTTTTAACTTTCAAACGATTGCTGCCTTGGAAATTGTCTCTCACAGATAAATATGTACCATTTTGCTGGGCGATCTCAATTCTGGTTTTTGCCTGTGATATTTCATTTTGATACTGTGGTAGCCATTGTTCCTGAGCAATAATCATTTCGTCAACGAGCTGCCATATTTCCGGAGGGTTACAAACTGCACCCACAAGAGGATCAAGTATCATAGCTTGTCTAAGCAAATCGATATCACCAGTGACCGCTGCTTCTACAGATAATTTTTGCACCCATATGGAGCTGCTGCATACCGCTGCACAACCTAGAGGTAACTCTCCTATCTGGGGGATGTTTATGCCGTTATAATCAACGTATCCTGGAACTTCTACCACGCACTCGTCCGGCAAATTTGTGATACAGCCATTATTCATGATGTTAAAATGTCCCCTGTATAAACGACCTGTTTCCAGTCCTTCGACGATATATGATCCATGTTCCTGACTTCTTGAGGCAGAAATATATTTTTTAGGTTCTTCTTTCAACCAATTTGGAAAATCTGTCTCAAACCAATTTCTGCTTTCTGTACATACTCTCAGATATCCTCCTGTTTCGCCGTTAATCCAGTTATCAAGACTGATCCATTCACTTATTTCATCAAGTCTTTTGCGATACCAAGGGACATATTCGGACAGATGACCATTTGATTCCGTTGAATAATAACCGAAGCGTCTGAGCATATCTATTCTGACTTTTTCCGTCATGCTTAGATTCTCGTTGCTTTCGTAAGCCGCCAGAATATTATCTGTGAGATCCTTTCCCTGATGCTTGACGCTAATATACCAGGTCTGATGATTTATACCGGCACAGATGATATCTATCTCATCTTGTTTGTATCCAAGTGCTTCTGCGATTTGAGCATGTCCGCCCTGTACACCATGACATAACCCTATTGTCCGTACTTGTCCATATTTATTACATGCCCAGGTTATCATTGCATTAGGATTAGCATAATTGAGCATGATGCAATCCGGACTTGAGACTTCACGGATGTCACGGCAAAAGTCCAACACTGCTGCGATTCCTCTTTGCCCATACATGATGCCTCCTGCGCAAAGTGTGTCGCCAACACATTGGTCAATTCCATATTTTAAGGGTATTTCTATATCGCCCTTAAAAGCTTCTAGTCCACCGATTCTAACCGCATTGATAACATAATCAGCATTTTTTAATGCTTCTCGCCTGTTTGTTGTAGAATGAATTTTAATTTTCAAACCGTTGCTATCAATGTCTCTTTGGCACAATGATGTAACCATTTCCAGGTTTTTTTCATTGATGTCAGTAAATGCTACATCAATTGAGTGAAATTCAGGTACGCACAATAAATCTGTTAACAAAGTCCTTGTGAACCCGACGCCACCTGCACCAATAAATGTTATTTTCATGTGTTTTTCCTCCTTTAGTAAGAAAATAATAGAATTATTTACTTTTGCATAGGTAATATGTAAACTAATATCTACTTTTAACAATTTCAGCAAGTTATGAAATTCTTAGCACTTTATAACACATTTTATGATGATTATTTCATTGTGGTGACAATAATTTTGATATCTGCTTTGGGAAAATGCAAACTTTTATGATATGATTTTCCCCAGGGGTTACATGCACATATGATGCCGTATACGAGAGAGGTATTAAAAATTATGAATTTGAGCAATTTTTATGACCAGAAAATATGGAATCAAAAATATTCTACAAATATAGCTGGTTTTTATTCGCAAAAACGAAACTTTTTTGACATGAAAATGCATGCACATCCTAGAGTCGAAATAATGTATATTGCTGGAGGGAAGGCCAATTTATTTGTGCAAAAAACAACCTTGCCAGGCAAGAAAGAACAAAAAATAAATTCCATTAAAAAATTTGTGTTAAAAAAGAACGATTTGATATTCTTGAATTCCGGAGTAAAACACCGTCTGTTTATAAATGATGATTGTAAAATATACAATGTTGAATTTGATTTCAGAATGAATACAGATGATAATAGTGACGCTCTTCAGGGATTGTATGACTCCAGCCGCGGGCTTAGGGATTTTGTGGACGGGGGGCAGCAGTTTACGGTGCTTAAGGATGCAGATGGGCGCATTTCAGGTTTGTTTAGTTTCCTGATGCACGAGCTTGCAGGTTACTTAAAAGATGACGGAACAGCCTTGCCTGAAATATCTGGCATAAGTGGTGATGTGATTGACAATATAATGAAAATAATTATTTTGCTTATAGCTCGCAGCAATCATGAAATCAAATCGGAGGCAGGAGAGCTTCATGTAAAAAAGGCTCTCGATATTATTAGCAGGCAATTTGACACAGAAATAAAAATTGAAGATATCTGTAAAGAGATAGGCATAAGTCAGGCTTATCTCCATAGATTAAGCAAACAGCATTTGAAGATGACGCTACATGATCATATTAACCACTTGCGTCTTAATAAAGCTAGAAAATATTTGGAAAGCTCTGCTCTGCCTATAACAGAAATCGCTTTTCACTGCGGCTTCAATTCAAGACAGAGTTTTTATAAAGCTTTTTGCAAGCACGCCGGGATGAGTGCCAGAGATTATCGCAAAAAGTATTCATCTGAGCAAAATAAGCTGGTGTATGGATATGATTTCAGCTGATTTCCAGAGACCATGTTTTTATGTATCTCACCGTAATAAATCCATCTGAAGAATATATATAAGATTTTTGTTTGCTGTTTTTAGGATAAATTCTGCTGGAAATACAGGTTTTACCATTTTCTGTGAATATTTCTATTGAAGTAGTGTCAGATAAAATAATAATATCCAACAATTCTTGATCAAGATGTAGTTTAGCCTGGCATATGCCGTGCGAATAATTATCATCACTTTTATTTCTGTCGAATAGGATTTGTGCTTCAGAAAGATCAAATTCAATTTTTGTTAACCTATCATTACTGGAGCGAAGTATTATCGCAAATTTAGAAGCTGTAGATTTATAGATATCTATGCCGATTCTCATTTCAAAATGTATATTGTTTTTGCAATTTATATAATGTTTTTGTGTGTCTATAGATAAATCTGCTTCGCACTGAAAATCTGATCTGTATTTCTCGAGTTCTTCAACCGGTTGTGAAATTATGTTGCCATCATTATCAAGGTCGATTACTCTCGGAAAGGTCATGTTTCCGCACCAGCCATCTTTGCCGGTAGGGCCGAAGTTTTTCCAATCATTCATCCACTCCCAGCCGTTTTGCCATGCTATCTGAATGATTCTTCCTCTAGCATCTTTCATTGTTTGTGGGGCATAATAATCAAAACCAAAATCTAACTCACCCCACTGCGACCATTTGAATTCTGTTTCCTCAAAATTCATATCGCCAATAAGATAAATAGCTTTTTTGCTTCCGCAAAACATGGGTGAAAAAGTCAGGATCCATTTGCCGTTTATTTGGAAAAAATCTGGACATTCCCACATTGAACCAAAACAACCATTTGACTTGGCAATAATTCCTCTATATGACCAATCGGTAAGGTTCTCTGATGCATACATTAGAGCGCAACCATCGCCACCTGCCTCTGCTCCGGCTCCGGCGGAAGCCCCAACAAGCATATACCATTTATCTTTATGCATAAAAACTTTAGGATCTCTAAAATCAGTAGATATGCCTTCGGGAGGCTTAGATATTACAGGATTATTGCTATATTTCTTATAGGTTACGCCGCCATCTGTGCTTATAGCCAGGCACTGAGTCTGTTTAGGCTTGTTGTCGCACATGCTTCCGGCTGTATAAAAAGCATATAATTTATTATTATGTTCTATAGAGGTTCCTGAAAAAATCCCGCCTTTTTCGTGATTGTCATATGGATGACTGGGTGCAATTGCTATGGGCAGATGCTCCCATTTGATTAAGTCCTTGCTTTGAGCATGTCCCCAATACATTTGAGACCAATTTACTCCGTAAGGATTATGTTGATAAAACAAATGATACATATAATTAAAATAAATTAATCCATTTGGATCATTTAACCAGCCGCCAGGTGGCATAAAATGAAATTTCTGGAGCCAAGGACTTTTTCTTGACGCCTCTTCCAATCCAGATCTTTCTGACATAGCGAGTTTGATTAAATCAAAATCCTTTGATTTCATTACTGAGTTCCTCCGAAAATATTTTGTAGCAATAATTAAAATATCAGCTAAGTATGTAACAATCGTTTACACTATTATAAAATAAAAAAAGCCATTTGAAAAGAATAAACTAAATTTTATTGTGCTTAATGCAATAAAATAAGAGTTTTGTATTGTGTAAATATGACAAAAAGACTGTAAATATGTATGTAAACGATTGACACATAGGTTTAAGCGTTCTATATTTAGAGTATAGATGCATCTTATATTGTTGAAATTAGATTAAACAGGAGGTAATTTATGAAAAAGGTACTATCAATTGTTCTGGCATTTATGTTAATTATCAGCTTGGCTGCTTGTGGTTCGACTGATAATCAAACCGAGACAACAAAAGGCGATGAAAATGGCAATGAGCAAACAACAACAACCGCTGATGACGATATCGATACATCAGATGTTTCGATTACAATTTTAATGGGCAAACCCGAGGTGGGCAGTCAATTTGAAAACATGCTGTCCGAATATTCTGCCAACACAGGAGTTAATGTAACAATGATTCCTTTGGCAGGACAAGATGCATACGAAAAAATGACATCTCTATACGCATCAGGTAACGCACCGTCCATCCTGATGGTAGGACAAGAATTCGAAGAGTTCCAGGATAAATTTCTCGATTTGTCAAATACTGATTTTATAGCCAAAGCAGGAGAAGGTACTCTGGACTTTGTCACAGTAGATGGAAAAATATTTGGCACACCTACAACTGTAGAAGCTTATGGCATTATTTACAACCCTGCTGTTGTTGAAGCAGCTCTTGGGGCTGGTTTTGATTCTTCTGAAATCAAAACTATTGACGGTTTGAAAAACTTTTTTGAAAGCTTAAAAAATGCAGGCGCAGGACCATTTACTCTATCACCAATGGACTGGTCATTAGGTGCACATTTATCAAATACGGTTTATGCTGCTCAAAGTGATAGCCACGAAGAAAGACATGAATTTATTGAAAAATTAAAAGCAGGAGAAGTATCACTTGCGGAGAATGATGTGTTTAACGGCTGGGTGGATGTTTTCGATTTGATGCTTGAATATAATATTCATTCTGCTTCACCGCTTGCACCTGTATACGAGGACGGATCTCTTGATTTGGCTGCTGGAGATGCTGCCTCATGGTTTATGGGTAACTGGGCATATCCTGAATTGGTCGCTATAGATGATCAAGACTATAGATTTATTGCTATTCCTGTAAGTAATAACGAACAAGATTACGCAAATGGTAAAATAGCAATAGGAGTTCCTAGTTACTGGTGTGTTGATGCTTCAGGAAATAATGAGGCTCAGCAGAAAGCTTCACTGGATTTTTTAAGCTGGTTCATAACTACTGCAGAAGGACAAAAATATTATGTTGAAGAACTTAATTTTATTCCGGCATACAGTGGATTTGAAATTGAACCTTCCGATGCTATGAGTGTTCAGATCGCAGAAATGTTAAATTCCGGTGATAGCCTGGAATGGATGAATACATATTATCCGGCAGGTGGTTTCCAGGCGATGGGGGCTGCGATGCAAAAATATGTAGATGGAGTTATAGATCGCGCAGAATTGGCACAGGAATTTGAAGAATATTGGAAATCTGTAAAATAACAATACGAAGATGATACCCTGTTAATGAAGGAGGCGTCAGGTCAAATGTATAATGAGAAATCTATTTTGAAACGACTAGGAGTTTTTTTTACTTTCGGTTTTATTCCTCTCGCAGCATTTTCCCTGGTAGTAATGATTCCATTTTTGTTTGGCCTGTTCGTCACCTTTACTGACTGGACAGGGACGCAATCAACTGTCCAGTTTATGGGTCTGCAAAATTATATTGAAGCATTTACAGATAATCAGTTCTGGATTTCCATGGGGATTACTTTTCAATACGTAATATGGGTTTTAATACTAACTAACGTACTTGCATTAATTCTTGCAATACTGGTAACCAGTGGGTTCAAAGGACAAAATGGATTCCGGGCGGCCTTTTTTACCCCTAATCTGATTGGAGGGGTAATACTCGGATTTATTTGGAGTTTTATTTTCTCAAGAGTTTTTGTATATGTAGGAAGAACTTTTGGTATAGAAGCTTTAGCAGGATCTTGGTTGGGTGATTCTGAAAAAGCTTTATGGGCGCTAATAGTTGTCGGTGTGTGGCAAATGTCTGGCTACATGATGTTGATTTATATTGCTGGCTTAAATGGCGTGCCTGATTCTGTTTCCGAAGCGGCTAGAATTGACGGAGCAAATGGCTGGCAAGCTTTCTTTAGAATTAAACTGCCTTTAATGATACCTTCTTTTACCATAAGTATTTTTTTAACACTGCAAAAAAGCTTTATGACATTTGACACGAACTTATCTTTAACAAACGGAGGTCCGTATCGATCCACTGAGCTTGTTGCGATGCACATATATAACGAAGCATTTAAATTCCGCAACTATGGATCAGGTCAGGCAAAAGCATTCTTGTTTTTTGCAATTGTAGCTGTTCTTGCTTTAATCCAGGTTGTTGTACTTAAGCGTAAAGAGGTGGATGCATTATGAAAACAAACAAAATAACCAGGATAGTTGTTTTTCTGTTTTGTCTAATAGTTGTTGTCATAATGATGTTTCCGTTTTTGATGGTTTTGCTTAATTCTTTTAAGGAAAAAATAAATATAGTGAGAGATCCTCTTGCTTTTACCGGGTTGATTGGGTTTGAGAACTATATTCATGCTTTCCAAACTATGAATTTTATCTCTGCCATCAAAAACTCATTTATTATAACGGTGATTTCATTATTTCTCATTGTTGTATTTTCTTCTATGCTGGCATATTTTCTCGAAAGATGGAAATGGAAAATAAATAAAGTTATCTTTTTGATAATTGTGGCTTCGATGATTATTCCTTTTCAGACACTGATGATACCTCTTGTAAGTATTTATGGGCGCATCGGGATATTGAATTCAATGGGAGCACTGGCATTCTTTTACATGGGGTTTGGCATGGCTTTGGCTACATTTATGTATCATGGATTTATCAAGGGTGTGCCCAAAGAACTTGAAGAAGCTGCAGTGATTGACGGCTGTAGCAGATTTGGTGTCTTTAGAAGAGTCGTTTTTCCGATTCTTGCACCTATAACTTCTACCATACTTATACTTGATTTGCTTTGGATATGGAATGACTATCTATTGCCATCATTGGTTCTTGTCCATGAGAAGCAAAGAACATTGCCTTTATCAACTTTCTATTTTTTCGGCAATTATACTTCAGAATTCGGATATGGTATGGCCGCACTTGTTATGAGTATTCTGCCTATTCTTATCCTATATTTATTATTACAAAAACAAATAATAAAAGGTGTCATGGATGGATCTGTTAAATAAAAAAATCTTAGACATCTTGCAATAGACGTGCCAGGTAACAAATGATAAAATTTTAACTTGACGGGGTAATAGGAAGGGGGATCTGCGAATGGCAACTATCAAAGACGTAGCAAAAGTAGCTGGTGTTTCTGTGGCAACCGTATCGCGGGTCATAAACAACCGAGGATACTTAAGTGATGATGTTAAACAAAAAGTAGCACAGGCAATGAAAAAACTGGATTATCTTCCCAATGATCTTGCCAGATCTTTGCATAATCAGAAATCAAATATTATAGGCCTTATTGTTCCAGCCTTATCTCATCCTTTTTTTGGCGAGATAGCGCAAATGATAGAAACAATGGCTTATGATAGAGGTTATAAGCTTCTTGTTTGTAATTCTTTAAGAAACCGGACTAAAGAACGGGAATATATAGATATGCTTAAAAGGAGTCAGGTTGATGGCATAATCATGGGAAGTCATATTTTGGATGCTGATGACTATATGGGTCTTAATCTCCCTGTTATAAGTTTGGATAGACAATTAAGTCCTAATATCCCCTATATTTGCAGTGACAATTACCTGGGTGGTCAAATTGCTACCGAACATCTGATAGCTAACGGTTGTAAAAAACTTCTTCATATTAGTGGCAGTCTTGAAGTGAAAATGTTATCAAATAAAAGAACAGATGCATTTATTGATACATGCAACAAAGCAGGTATTGAATTCTTAGCATACGAACTGCCAGATAGCTCGATTACTCACTTCCATGAAGAAACAATTTTACTGGATATTTTAGAAAAACATTCTGATTGCGATGGAATTTTTGCAACAAGCGATGTTACTGCTGCCGCATTGATAGGCATTGCCTGTCAATTAGGTAAAAAGGTGCCTCAAGATATTCAAATCGTTGGTTTTGATGGTAGTCTAACGGCTCTACTTACAACCCCAAGAATAACAAGTATAAAACAGCCTATGGAAGATATAGCGAGATATGCTGTTGATTACCTTATAAAGATAATGGACGGAGAAACTGTGCCGACCAAAAATATTTTACCTGTAAAATTATTAAAACAAGGTTCAACTAATTGAATTTCTACTTCGTTTATATAAAGAGGATACCATGATGATAAAAAATAAAATTATGCTTATTACCTATGCTGACAGTATGGGTAATAATCTAAGTGATCTTTCTTATGTTCTTAATAAATATTTTCAGAAAGAAATAGGTGGACTGCATATATTGCCGTTTTACCCGTCTTCTGCCGATAGAGGTTTTGCACCTTTAACTTACAAAGAGGTTGATCCTGAATTTGGTAGCTGGCAAGATATTCAAAAGCTAAAAGAAAAACATTATCTTATGTTTGATTATATGATTAATCACATATCAAAAAGCAGCCAATATTTTCAAGATTTTTTGCATAAAAAAGAAAAATCAGAGTATAAGGATCTTTTTATACTTTACAAAGACTTTTGGGAAAATGGTATGCCTACGGCAGAACAAACCGATAAAATATATAAGAGAAAACCAAGAGCGCCTTATATTGATGTCGAATTTGATGACGGTACAAATGAAAAAATTTGGTGCACTTTTGATGAGGAACAAATTGACCTTAATTGCTATCATCCTTACACAAAAAGCTGGAATCAGGAAAATTTAAGATTTCTTGTAGATCAGGGGGCTTCAATTATTCGACTTGATGCCTTTGCATATGCTACTAAAAAAGCAGATACAAATTGTTTTTTTGTAGAACCAGATGTATGGGATCTTCTTTCTGAAACTTCTGAAACATTACAAGAAAAAAACTGCTTATTATTACCAGAGATCCATGAACATTACAGTATGCAGCTTCGTGTGGCAGAAAAAGGATACTATGTTTATGATTTTGCCTTGCCCATGCTGGTTTTACATGCTATTTATACAGGAAGAAGTGACAGGCTTTTACACTGGTTGAGTATATGCCCGCGTAAACAATTCACTACTTTAGATACACATGATGGAATCGGTGTTGTAGATGCTCGCGACCTGATGAGTCAAGAAGAAATTGATCAAACAAGAGAGATATTATATAAGCAAGGTGGAAGTGTGAAAAAAATATACAGTTCTACTGCATATAATAACTTGGACATTTATCAGATAAATTGCACATACTATTCTGCTTTAGGTGAAAATGACGATGCTTATCTACTTGCACGAGCGATACAGTTTTTTGCACCAGGCATTCCACAAGTTTATTATGTTGGACTTATGGCGGGGAAAAATGACATTGATCTTGTAGAAAAAACAAAAATAGGAAGGGATATAAATCGCCATTATTATTCCATAGAAGAAATTGACAAAGAAGTGCAGCGTCCTGTATTACAGAAATTATATGAGTTAATGAGATTTCGTAACAGCCATCCTGCTTTTGATGGAGATTTGATTATTAATGACAAAGAAAACGGCAAATTCCAATTAACATGGGAAAAAGACTACCATAAAGCTTCGTTAGAAGTAGATTTGAAAAATAAAAACTTTAATATAAGCTATACGTAATATGGTACTGCAATTAGGCTAGAAATATGCTTTGTTCGCTAAAAAATGAGGCTGCAAACAGTTTTTTCAACTAAGAATGGAAAAAAGATATATAAAGTTTTGGGAGGAAATTTAATGCAAGAAAAACCTTGGTGGCAGGATGCAATTGTCTATCAAATTTATCCTCGAAGTTTTATGGACAGCAACAATGATGGTGTTGGAGATTTGCAGGGAATTATTCAAAAACTGGATTATCTTGAGACCCTTGGAATTAACACGATCTGGCTTTGTCCTATTTTTCAATCTCCTATGGCAGATAATGGTTATGACATTTCCAATTACAAAGAAATACACCATGAATTTGGGACTTTGCCCGATCTGGAAATGCTGATAAAAAAAGCAAAACAGAAAGGCATCAAAATACTGTTGGATCTGGTTTTGAACCATTCATCAGATAAACATCCTTGGTTTCAGGCTGCTTTGTCTGATCCGTCAAGCCCTTATAGGAATTATTACATAATCAGAAAAGGCAAAAACGGGAATCCCCCCAACAACTGGAGATCTCATTTCGGTGGTTCAGCCTGGCAAAAATTGCCAAATAGTGAAGATGAGTACTATTTACACCTTTTTGCCGTAGAACAACCTGATTTCAATTGGGAAAATCAAGCATTGAGAGACTCTCTGTTTAAAATGATAATCTGGTGGTTGAAAAAAGGGATTGCAGGTTTTAGGATAGATGCGATCAGCTTGATCAAAAAAAATCAGGATTTCCCTGACATTGAGACAAAAGACAGTGATGGACTTGCAAGCCCGCTTTCAGAATGCCTTAATTATCCTGGAATTGAGGATTTTCTAGGAGAAATGAGAGACAAGGTTTTTGCACCAAATCAGGCATATACTGTTGCTGAAGCAAACGGAATACCAGATGAGAAATTGGAAGATTTCATTGGTAAAGATGGTTTTTTCACCAATGTTTTTGATTTTTCTTACACAGATATTGATATCAAATCCGAATATTGGTTTGATAGAAATTATTTTAGCTGTGAAGATTTGAAACAAAAAATTTTTATTAGCCAGAAAAAGATTTGTGAAATAGGCTATGGAGCACCGTATTTAGAAAATCACGACCAAAACCGCAGTCCGAACAAATATCTAAATGACAATGACATCAGATATGAAAGCATTACTATGCTTGGAATGATGTATTTTTTCTTGCAGGGGATACCTTATATTTACCAAGGTCAAGAAATTGGTATGACAAATTATCCTTGGGAAAACATGGATCAGTTTAATGATGTTGCAGCCAAAGATCAATACAAGAAAGGACTGGAAGCTGGATTAAGCAAGGAAGAGGCTTTTGCAAGAGTAGCATGGCGGGTCAGGGATAATTCCCGTACACCTATGTTGTGGGATGACACTGGAAATGCTGGTTTTAGTCAGGCCAGGCCTTGGTTGCCCGTACATCCTGATTATGCAAAAATTAATGTTAAACTTCAACAATCCCCTGACTGTGAAAATTCTGTTCTGAATTTTTATAAACAGATGATAAAAACAAGAAAAACGTTTAGTCCTTTCTTTTTCCAAGCAGATTTACAACCAGCTTTTTTAGATCATAAAGATATTATTGCTTATTATCGCCAACAAGGTGAAAGAAAGTTTTTGATTATCTGTAATTTTTCAAATTCAGATCAAAAACTGGACTTGCCTGAATCAACTGTTGTATTATCAAACTATAAAAGATCCGAAGGAACCAATAATATTAAAAGCAATACCATAATTAGACCTTTTGAAGGAGTATTGTTGGAAGTGGGCTGTTGAAAAAACGCTTCGTTGCTTGAACTTTAATGCACTCCGGTTCTGATATGATCGGAGTGTTTTTTTGTTTTAAATAAGAACTGATGCAGGCGGTAAATATGATAAGTAAATTTTCAAAAAAAACAGCAAAAGGACTCATCAAAAACCGCAAAAAATTTAAACCTATCAGCCGCAAATTGATTATATATATAATCCTGGCATCTTTCATTCCGATAGCAACAATAAGTTTGGGATTAACATGGTTTACTACTAATTCAATTAAAAATAGTTACATTGATGAACGAGCCAGATCTGTAGGCTATATTATGAATAATATCGATAAAAAAGTCGAATGGGCAGATAATTTATCCCGGCAGCTTTTTGTTGATGAGCAGCTAAAAAATGTTTTAAGACAACCATCATCAGAGCCGGCAAATTATAACGAGCAAATTGAGTTGTTGATGCAGGATATTCGGAATAGATACAGATATACTCCTTTGTACGAGAAAATGCTGGCTCTGGTTATTTGGGGCAACAATGGGACAGATTTGAGATTCGGACCGTATGCAGGCCTTCTAACAAAAAGTGAAGTTGAGAAAACAGAATGGTTTTTAGAGTCATCTGATAAACCTTATACTAATTGGGGAGGGTTAGAAGCAAACACGTGGCAGTATTTGCCTGTCGAATCCTATATTCCGTTATATATAAACCTAACGGAATCGAATCACTCTGAATCATTAGGTTACGCTTTTATTTTATTTGATCAAAGTCTTTTTGAAGATGCTTTTATGGTACAGTCTGATTCGGAAGGTTTTTTTCTTTTTAATGGGAGCAATCAGCTTTTAGCTCAAAATGACGAGTTTAAATTAGAAAATACATCGTTGTTATACGAAGCTCTTTTGACATCTGAGGCAATAGATCAAAGTGGCTATAACTATTTATCCTGGGATGATTATCTGATTAGTTGGAATCGTTCAGCTAGTACTGATTGGTTTTTAATAGATGCATATCCTCTGGTAATTATAAGTCAGCAAAGAATCTTATTTACATGGATTATTCTTTTAGTCTTTATTTTCTTAATGATAATATCTGGTATATTGTCAATTTTAATTAGTCGCAAATTCACTAAACCAGTAGAGCTTTTAGTTAAACAGGTTGAGCAGATCGGGTTAGGAGAATTAAATCAGGAGCCTGCCTGTCAGGAAGAAAATGAAATTGGAATATTAAGCCATAGTATTCACGATATGCAAACAGGCTTAAAACAGCTTATTGATCACCAGCTTAGACAAGAAAAAGAAAAGCATGAACTAGAAATAAAAATGCTGCAAAATCAGATAAATCCGCATTTTCTCTACAATACCCTAAATACGATTAAACTTATGGCTCAGCTGCAAGGTGTTATTGGAATTGAAAAAATGACTGTCTCATTAGGAAGTTTATTAAGGTATGCTATAAGAGAACCGTCTGAAAAGGTAACGCTTAGGCAAGAATTGAAAGCTCTCGAAGCCTTTATGTACATCCAAAATATAAGATACAAAGGAAGTATAATATTTTCGTGTGCTATAGCGGATCAAAAGTTAGAGGATGCAATAATTCCCAAGATGATATTACAACCTATAGTGGAAAACGCTATTCAGCATGGTCTGTCGCTTGAAGATAATAATGGCAGAATAAGTATTGAGATAAGTTCCAGGCAAGAAGAATTACAAGTATATGTAATGGATAATGGCAAAGGTTTTTCTGAAATTGAAAGAATAAATATGCAAAATAGTTTGAATGAAAAAGAAAAAAATTTGAATGATTTCAGTGAGCATATCGGCTTGATCAATGTTCATCAGAGAATCGTTTTGCAGGATGGCCCTGAATATGGAATTAATATCCACAGTGATCAGAAAAAAGAAACCTGCATTTCTATAAAAATGAAACTGAGATACACATAGTTTTTTGTAATTGCTATAATGTGCAAAAAATATGATTAAGGTGATCGAGAATAAGCAATGATAGAAAAAAAAGAAAAAATACCTGCATTTAAAAATGATGATAATTATCTGCTAAAAGTATTGATTGTGGATGATGATTCGCTGGTGCGAATAGCTTTAAAGACTTTGGTTAATTGGCGAGTGAATGGTTTTTATATTGCGGGTGAAGCAGGTGATGGAAATCAGGCTCTAGAATTGATCAGAGCGGTGAAACCAGATATTGTGTTATTGGATATAAAAATGCCCGTTCTTGATGGCTTGAAAGTGTTAGAGATACTAAAAAACTCGCCAGCAGCACCAATTGTAATTGTTCTTAGTGGTTATGATGACTTTGATACGGTTCGTAAAGCTATGCGATTGGGAGCTTTTGATTATTTGCTGAAATTAGACATGCAGCCTGAAACACTTTTGCCCGTTTTAAAAGAAGCCAGTCGCGAGATATCACATATAAAGACATGTTCACATAGAAAAGAATTTATTGCAGGCAATGCGGATAAAACTTTTAAACAGCAAGTCAAATCCCTTACGCAGTCTTTTTACCGAGCACTGATATTTCGCGATAATTCATTTTATCAAAAGGCATCTGATGATAAAAGGCATTTAATTACTGCTGATGCCAATATTGCATGTTTATACATAAAAATAAAATTTGCCGGCAGGGAAGCAGAAGAAAAAGATTTGCCCGTTGGCGCTTTGATACATATTATCGAAGAAATAGCAGGTAAAAGATTTTTTTGTGATAGCTTTCCTTGGCAAAAGGAGTCTTTACTTTTATTTTTATCACATGTTGATCCGTTAGATACTTTCAATGAACAAGACATGGAAATTTTTATTAATAGAGTTGAGGATATGGCGCTATCTTACCTTAATTTGGATATAAAGATAAAATTTGGAATCAACAAGATTTCTTTAGAAGGTATTGCAGCAGCCTATGATAAGGTAATGGCAGAAACCAATGAATACCTAAGTTATTTGCCTTTGTCAGATGAACTGTCAGGGAAGAAAGAAGGGGCTGAGTCCCCCAAAGACTTTCATATAAAAACTCAAAATCCACGTGAATTAACTGCAGTAAAAAAAGAAAGCTTAGCTATAAAAAAGAATATACTGCCAGTGCCACTTTATAAAGCAATAAAATACATAGATAACAATTTCAAAGAAGAAATGAGTCTACAGGATGTGGCAGAAGAAGTAAAATTGAATCCTTCGTATTTGAGTAATTTATTCAAAAAAGAGTTAGGCCAGGGATACTCGGATTATTTAACTGATTTGAGAATTGAAGAGGCAAAAAAACTTCTAAAAGGCAGTAATATGAAAATGTATGAAATCAGTGAGCATATTGGCTATCAGAATATTTATTATCTTTCGAGAATATTTAAAAAGAAAACTGGTATGACTCCTGGCGATTATCGTTTAAGGAATTCTGAATTAGAGTAAATGCATAACCTAAAAAAAGTGCAATGTTATCAAATAACTGTCCATTTTTTATAGTTTATCAAAACTGTAGAATAAACACAGCAAAAAACCTTGCAAGGAGAAATTACTTTGAAGATTGGTGTAAGCAGTGCAATAACCGATGGTTACAGGAAAAAAAAAGAGTTTGCAAGAATTAAGAAATCAAGGCGTTTTGGCCTGAGAATAGTAATGATTTTATGTGTTGCTTTTTTTCTTGTTTCACTTGCCGGTTGTGATCTGTCTGCACTAAAAGGAGTTGAATACAAATGGCATCAAAGCAATAATTCGGGAAAAACTGACAATGATAATAAAGAGACTGTTACGATTGCTTTGTGGGATTATGGGGTTGTTTCTTATGATCAGGCTCTTATTGAAGAATTTGAAAGACAGAATCCTGATTTGAAAGTTGATGTTCTGAGTTTTCCTAATCAGGATTATGATCAACAATTAACAGTCAGTATTGCAGGACAGGAAGATATCGATATCATGTATTTTCGCTCGCCTTGGCAATATTATACTTTTGCTTTCAACAATTATATATATGCATTAGATGAATTTCTAGACGAAAGTCTGCATGATCTTGAAAAATCATCAGTCTGGGTTCGAGAGTCACAAGAGATAAATGGTAAAATCTATGGTTTACCCTACAGATATGACACCCTGGTTCTATATTATAATAAAACCATTTTTGATGACTGTGGACTTGATTATCCTGACATGAATCTAACCTGGCAGAATTTAGAAATGCTGGCAAAAGAGTTAAGCAAAGGTAGTAGTGATGAATCTCGGATATATGGATTGGGGTTGGTCAGTTATAATTATTTGTTAAATGATTTTTGGAAACAATATACAAAACTTGATCTTGCAAATTATGATATAGATTATTTAAGAGAACCCCTGTCAATTTATTATAGAATGCAAAATGAAGATCATTCGGTTACCGATTATGCACAAATTAAAGCAAGAGGAATAGATCAGCTTGGTTTTATTAAAGGTAACTGGGCAATGATGATAAACGGTAGTTGGTTTGTAGAGATGTTGCTCAATTATCAGGATTCATATGATTTTGAATGGGGAATTGTGCGAATGCCGGTATGGGAAAATACACAATTAGAGTCTTACATGATGCCGACTCCAGTCTCAATGGCTTCCTATTCAAATAATAAAACTAATGCCTGGCGACTATTAAGTTATATATCAAGCAAGGAAGCTGCAGAAATACTTTCTGCGCATGGGGTTATGCCTGCTTATCGTGATAAGAGTATCTATAATATCTATGAAAATGCAACAAATCTTGACAACAATAGCCTTGAAGCCATTTTTGAGATATCTACTGCTAGGGAACGGATTGTTGCGGATAATAATCATTTAATTAGCAACATTATAAACTCAGAAGTGGACTATCTTTTTCTTAATTATCAAACTTTGGATGAAACTCTGGAAAATATCATGTCTAGAAGAGAAAAGCTTTTGGACATAGAAAAACAGTAAAAACCTCCTGTCTGATTTTGCTATAACTGTGCAGGATTTTATCTGTAACCAGTTTTTGTGTTCGGCTATACTGGCACAAGAATTGACAGATAGACACAGTTTTGCTGTGTAATCTGCTAAAAAAACAGGAGGAAAGAAAATGAAAAAAATCGCTGCAATTTTATTGGCCGCACTCATGCTGACATCTCTTGCAGGATGTGGAGGCAATGAAACAACTACAACAACAGCAACGGCTGAGACATCAGCCACTGCACAGGACGAGACATCAGATGCTGATTCTAACGACGATCAAGCTGCTGATACCAAGGTGACCTTAGGTGTTCTGATTTATAAATATGATGACACCTATATTTCAACAGTTCGCCAGGCTTTAGAAGCTGCTGCTGGTGATTTGGGCGCAGATCAGGTTGAGTTGATTCTTAATGATGGTAAAGGTGATCAGGGAACACAAAATGATCAGATTGACGGTTTGATTCAGCAAGGTGTTGATGCACTGATCGTAAACATTGTTGATATCGGAGCTGCTCCTACAGTAATTGATAAGGCTAAAGCTGCTGATCTTCCAATTATATTCTTCAATCGTGAGCCTGATGCAGATGTAATCGCATCATATGATCTGGCACGCTTTATCGGTACGACACCATCAGAAGCTGGTGTAATACAAGGTGAAATGATGGCTGATATCTGGGAAAATAATGCTGATCTTGACAAAAATGGAGATGGCATTATGCAGTATGTTATGCTTCAGGGCGATCCTGATAATCCGGAAGCAATTGCCAGAACAGAATTTTCTATCAGCACAGTTGAAGCAAATGGAATTGAAACAGAGCGTCTTGATCTGCAGGTTGCAAACTGGGATACAGAAAAAGCCAATACTGCTACATCTGCTTGGATTTCAAGCTTTGGCGATAAAATAGAATTTATAGTTGCCAACAATGATGGTATGGCCGCAGGAGCAATTTCTGCTCTCCAGGCTGCAGGTTATAACACAGGTGAAGAAGGTGCCAATCATATTCCTGTAGTTGGTGTTGATGCTACAGATATGGCTCAGGATCTTATTTCAAAAGGCCAGATGGACGGTACTGTTCTTCAGGATGGACCTGCAATGGCACAAGCAGTTCTGGCTGTAGCAATGAATGCAGCAAAGGGAGAAGATTTCTTAGCAGGAACTAGCTACAAATATGACGATTCAGGACTGTCAGTTCGTATTCCTTATCAGCCTTGGACAGGCAACTGATAGTTGTAAATTCTAAAGTAAATAGTTATCAGTAAGACCAAGAGAACCGCACAATGTTAATATTTATCATTGTGCGGTTCATATCAAGTGTGAAAGTGGTGAAGCAAATGACTTCAGAGAAGAAATATCTTCTCGAAATGACACATATCAGTAAAACTTTTCCCGGAGTTAAGGCACTAGATGATGTCAAACTGCAGGTCAGACCGGGTACCGTACATGCTCTTATGGGAGAGAATGGAGCCGGCAAGTCAACGCTGATGAAATGTCTTTTTGGAATTTATAAAATGGATTCCGGCGAGATAAAAATAAATAACGAACCAATTCAATTTGATAACCCTAGACAAGCGCTTGACTACGGTGTTTCAATGGTGCATCAGGAATTAAATCAGGTGCTTCAGCGCAGTGTCATGGATAATATTTGGCTTGGCAGATATCCTGCCAAAGGGCCTATGATAGATCATCAGAAAATGTACAATGACACGATGGCAATTTTTGAAGACCTGGAGATAAAAGTATCGCCAAGGGATAAAATAGGCAAATTATCTGTGTCACAAAGGCAAATGGTAGAGATATCTAAAGCTGTTTCATATCATGCCAAAATTCTGGTTCTAGACGAACCAACATCTTCTTTGACAGAACAAGAAGTTCAGCATCTGTTCAGAATTATAAACAGACTGCGTGAACAGGGCTGCTCGATAATTTATATATCTCATAAAATGGAAGAAATATTGCAAATATCGGATGACGTAACAGTTATGAGAGATGGTAAGTGGATTGATACTCTGTCGGCTTCTGAGCTCACAACAGATAAAATAATTAAATTGATGGTGGGTCGCGATCTTACCAATAGGTTTCCACCTAAAAACCATACAACTGGTGAAGTTATTCTTGAAATAAAAAATCTTACTGGATTGTATCAACCATCGGTAAAAAACGTATCCTTTGAAGTGCGAAAAGGCGAGGTTATGGGTGTTGCAGGACTTGTTGGTTCGAGACGTACAGAACTCCTTGAGACTATATTTGGCACAGCACAAAAAAGTGAAGGTGAAATTTATCTCAATGGCAAGCTGGTAAAAAACAAAAATTCGCGTACGGCAATCAAAAACGGTTTTGCACTTCTCACAGAGGAAAGAAGATCTACCGGTATTTTTGCCGGTTTGAGTGTAAGATTCAATGCCATGATTGCGAATATTGATAAATATTGCCGATTTGGTGTTTTAAATAATAAAAAAATTCAAGAAGATGCAAAGTGGGTAATTGACAGTATGAAAGTCAAAACCCCAAAACAAAAAACTCTTATCAGATCTTTGTCTGGAGGAAATCAGCAGAAAGTAATTATAGGCCGCTGGTTATTAACGGATCCAGACGTCCTGTTACTTGATGAACCGACCAGAGGAATAGATGTTGGTGCTAAGTATGAAATATATCAATTAATTCAAAATCTGGCCCAAAAAGGCAAGAGTATTATTGTTGTATCTTCTGAAATGCCTGAATTGCTTGGCATAACCGATCGTATTCTGGTTATGTCCAATGGGCGGGTTGCCGGAATTACCGATACGCCTGAACTTGATCAGGAAGAAATAATGCGGCAGGCCGCAATGTATGTATAAAAATATTATACAAGGAGAAGATAAATGAAAAACACAAAAATCAAAAAAATAAATTTGAGTGATTTTTTACTTAATTATTCACTTTATATTGTTTTGGGAATTATGATACTGATTGTTATAATTATGCGTCCTGATTTCCTATCGATAAATAATTTTACTCTTATTCTTAGTCAGGCTTCAACCAGAGCAATTCTTGCATTAGGTGTAGCAGGGTTGATTGTATTACAGGGAACGGATCTATCGGTTGGCCGTGTTCTGGGCTTGACTGCTGCTGTTTCTGCTTCTCTCTTGCAGTCAACAACATATGCTTCAAGAATGTATCCTAATTTGCCTGCTCTGCCACTGATACTTCCTTTTATTGTGGCAATTGGCATCGGTGCCTGTTTTGGTGCTATTAATGGTTTTGGTGTTGCTAAACTTAAGGTACACGCATTTATTATCACTCTAGGTACACAATTAATTGCTTATGGAATAAATTGTATATATATTGATAGACCACCAAGAGGTGCTCAACCAATAGGTTCTTTAGATAGTAGATATACTAATTTTGTTTTAGGTCATTTTAGTATAGGCAGCATAAAAATACCTTATTTGATTTTATATGCAACTGTTGTAGCCATTTTAATGTGGTTCATCTGGAATAAAACAAAATTAGGTAAGAATATGTTTGCGATCGGTGGTAATCCTGAAGCTGCAGCGGTTTCAGGTGTAAGTGTTGCGAAAAACATGATGATAATATTTATTATGTCAGGAGTTCTTTATGGTATCGGAGGCTTTCTTGAAGCTGCACGTATCGGATCTGCCACAAGTAATACCGGACTTAACTATGAGCTTGATGCAATTGCCGCCTGTGTTGTTGGAGGTGTTTCTTTTACCGGTGGTGTAGGAACAATACCAGGTGTAATAATTGGTACTGTTATTTTGCAGTTTATAAATTACGGCCTTACATATATAGGAGTAAGTCCATATTATCAGTATATTATTAAGGGCTTAATTATTATTCTTGCTGTTTCACTTGATGTTAGAAAATACCAGGTAAGAAAATAAAACAGGAGAAATCTGATGGCATATTACAGAATCTTGATTGTAGATGATGAAGAAGAAGTCAGACAAGGGATTATTGATAGAATTGATTGGGATGCATTGAATTTTGAAGTGGTAGGTGCGGCAGAAAATGGTCAGGAAGCTTTAGAGATGGCAGAAAACCTTCAGCCGGATCTGATTCTGACAGATATTAAGATGCCGTTTATGGATGGACTTACTTTATGTAGTTTGATTACCGAAAAAATGCCCCAGATCAAACTTATTATTTTTACTGGATTCGATGATTTTGAATATGCAAAACAAGCTATACAGCTAAATGTTGTAGAGTACATACTTAAACCTGTTAATGCAAATGAGCTTATGCAGGTATTATGCAGAGTTAAAGAAAATCTTGACCAAGATTACAGTGATCGCTGTAATATTGAACATTTAAGACAGTACTATCAAAAAAGCATACCGATTCTCAGGCAGCAGTTTTTAATCAGTCTGCTTGAGGGTCGGGTTGCTCCTGATAGAATTAGCGAGCAAGTAAATGAATTTAATCTGAGTTTAAATGCTAAATGTTATCATGTTGCAGTACTCCAAGCAGAATACTATTCAGAAAACAGTAATTTTTCTGCAGACTTTGAACCTCAATTATTATTGGTAAAAACAAAAGCTCTTGTTGAGCAAAGGCTTGAATCCTTTTGCGACAATAACTGTTTTTTATATGAAGACAGAATTATAATTTTATTCAAAAACCAGACGGAAAATCAGGCAGTCTTTTTTACTGCCATGTTAAATGATCTTTGCCGTGCCATAAGATTAAAAGATAAAGTAATTGTTACGGCAGGCATAGGCACAGAGTGCCAATCGCTTACAGACTTATCATTTTCTTACAAAGGAGCACTTTCTGCTCTCAATTACAGGCTCATTCTCGGATCGGGAAAAGCAATCTATATCAAGGATGTTGAATCTGACTATAGTGCTGATTTAGAGTTGAATAGTCAGGATGAGCAAGAATTAATTAATGCGATAAAATTTGGCAGTTCAAAAGAAATAAATCAAGTTGTTGGCAAAATGGTAGAAAATATGACCTTCAGTTTTTTGCCAATTAAAAATTATCAAATTTATTATATGGAGATCATTGCAACATTATTAAAAGCTGCTAGAGCATATTCTCTATCTCAGGATCATATTTTTGATAATGAATTGCCTTTTTATAATAGTGTGAATGATTTTGAGTCGCTTGAAGAAATAAAATGGTTTATAACCGAATTAAGTCTTAGAATAAGTAACCTTATTAGCAATCAGAGGAAAGATTATTCAAAACTTTTGGTCGAAAGGGCAAAGCAGTACATTTCTGAAAATTTTGCCAACAGTAAATTGACTGTAGATGATTTGTGTGAATATCTCCATATAAGCGCTACATATCTCTCTGTTAATTTTAAAAAAGAAATGGGTATGAGCTTCGTTCAATACCTGACTAAAATTCGACTTGAAGAAGCTGTTTATTTACTCAACAATACTGATTATAAGACTTATATAATAGCGGAAAAAGTTGGATATTCAGAAGCAAATTATTTTAGTTATGTTTTCAAGAGACACTATGGTGTAACTCCATCAAAATACAGGAGCAAGCATGTTCAGAAATTGTGTTGATGGAAGATTAAAACGACAGCTTACAAATATTATAAAAAAAAGACGGCACTGGAGTTTTCAGATGGTGCTGTCTTTGTCGTTTACTGTCATAGCTATTTTTGCAATGCTTTTTGTTGGCTTGTCTTTATATTTTCAATTTACTGATACATCCAGAAGAATGGTTGAAGAAGATAATAGAAGAGTAATAGATCAGGTAAATTTAAATCTAGACTGGTATCTAAGAAATTTAATGCGTATATCGGATACCATGTACTACAATGTTATAAAAAATCATGATATTTCAGACGATGCATTGAACATTCCTCTGAATCTTCTTTATGAGAGCAGCAGAGAGCCTTTGGTAAGCATAGCTCTTTTTGATCAGGAAGGAAACCTTATTGCCTCATCTCCGTATTCAAAACTGAAGCCAGAGTTACAGATAACCAGACAAAACTGGTACAGACAGGCGATATATAAAATCGAAGATTTTGCTTTTACAGGTCCTCATGTACAAAATATTTTTGCCGACCCTGATGACCGTTATAGGTGGGTTATATCCTTAAGTAGATATGTAGAACTGACTGAAAACGGATCGGTTAAACACGGTGTTTTACTTGTTGATATGAATTACAGCATGATAGAACAAATTTGCAGAAATGTTAATCTTGGTGAATCGGGATATATGTATCTTATCAGCAATGAAGGGGAGCTTATTTACCATCCTAGATCTCATTTGCTAATGGAAAACATTGAAAAAGAAAATAATTATCAGGCCGCAACTTATGAAGATGGAAGTCATTTCGAAGTATTTAACAATCAGCAGCGTCTCGTTACAGTAAAAACAGCTGGCTATACGGGGTGGAAACTGATCGGGGTGACCCCTATGGAATCTGTTACGGCCGATTACAGACAGGTATCAATGCTCGCAATAATAAGCATGTTTTTTGCAGCTGTTTTGCTGGCTGGAACTAATGCATTTGTTTCAAAAAAAATTGCGAACCCAATTAAAAAACTGGAAAACAGTGTAAGAAAACTGGAGAATGGGGAGAAAGAAATAGTTATACCTATCAGTGGATCGCATGAGGTAAGGCATTTAGGACAGGCAATAGAAGCTATGGTTGACCAAATGCACAAACTGATGGATGAAATAATTATTGAGCAGGAAGCAAAGAAAAAAAGTGAGCTTGATGCCCTGCAGTCTCAAATTAATCCTCATTTTCTTTATAATACACTGGATTCAATTATCTGGATGATTGAAAACAGAAAATACGAAGGTTCGATTATTATGGTCTCAGCTATGGCAAGATTATTCAGAATAAGTATTAGTAGAGGGCAAAATGTGATTACTGTTGCAAATGAGCTTGAACATGCCAGAAGTTATCTGATAATTCAACAGACAAGATATAAGAATCGTTTTACATTTAATATTACAGCCGATCCCGAAGTATATAATCTCGCAGTTATAAAACTAATCGTACAGCCTTTGATTGAAAACAGTATCTATCATGGCATGGAATTTATGAGTGGTGACGGAGAAATAGATGTTAAGGCTTATTTAAGCAATGGGAATCTTTGTATAGATGTCACTGATAATGGTCTTGGCATTCCTGATGAAGATCTTAAAAATCTGCTGACTGATCAAACAAGAGAAAGAGGTAAAGGCTCAGGTATCGGTCTGGCAAATGTAAATGAAAGGATTCAGTTGTATTTTGGTTCTGAATATGGATTAAGCATTATTAGTGAACCTGATATAGGAACAACTATTAAGCTAAAAATGCCACAGATTAAATACACGGACTGGAAGGAGAAAAAATAATGACGTCAAAGAAATTACCTTACGTTATTTTGCTTACGATTCTAGTTTCATTAATAATTTGTATTTGGGCTATTAAAAATCGTGATAATCAAGACTTTTATGAAATTTCTGTGATTATAAGGGGTAATAATCATGAAACATGGAGTGCTGTCAGATCAGGTATGGAACAGGCAGCCAGAGAATTAAATGTCGATCTTAGTTTTGTTGCGCTATCAATTGAAAACGATCCTCAAGAACAAGTCGGCTTAATAGAAAGAGAATTATATTATGGAGCAGATGCACTTATAATAGCACCGGCAGACAGCACTTATCTACTACCAACCCTTTTGAAGCCGGAGGTAATTATTCCGATTGTTACTATAGAATCTCCTCTAGAAAATGATTTAGCCGTTTGTCATATTTCAGCTGATAATTGCTTGATGGGAGAACAATTGGCGACGGCTATAAACATAAATCATCCTGGAGCTAAAATAATTCTGCTTAGCAATAATTCCGAATCTCTTAGTTTCAGACAAAGAGAAGTTGGGCTGGTAAGAGCTCTTAGCAATGCCGGTTTTATGCTGGAAATATGGCCGGTAGATAAAGATACATCAAAAGCAGATATTTATTTGAGACAAAGACTTTCTATTTTCAAGAGTCTGGACAAAAATAATATAATGGTTGCTTTGGATGCGTCTATGCTTGAGATTGCAGTCCAAGCTTTATCAGATGCAAATATGCAAGATCAGATTAAACTTTACGGGATAGGAACAAGCACTAAAATAGCATCTTATTTAGATAAAGGTCATATACAGTCGACGGTTGTTCAAAATGATTATAGTATGGGATATCTTGCGGTAAGCTGTGCAATAGAAGCTTTAAATAAACAAAAAGTATCTGACTATACTTTAAAATCTGTTCTTATAGATTCAGAAAATATGTACAGCAAAGATAATCAGCTGCTGGTCTTTCCACTTGTAAAATAAAGCAGTTATAAATTTTAAGTTAACAGAGCAAAATTATAAGGGAGGAGTTCTTTATGAAAAAAACAGTTTCTGTTTTAATACTGACTGTTCAATTGGCTTTATTGGCAACCGGCTGCAGTTTGCTTAGTCTGAATAGTTCAGACCCATTACCAGAAGATAAACCAGATAGAATCAAAATCGGAGTAGCTTTATATAAGCAAGACGATACTTTTATTTCTGCGATCATGTCTTCAATGGAAAAATATGTTAAGGAAAAAGAAGATGTAGAACAAATTAAAATAAGTATGAATATTGCAGATGCAGGGGGGTCTCAATCTTTGCAAAATGATCAGGTAAATGATTATATAACTCAGAAATACGACGTGCTTTGCATTAATATAGTTGATAGAACTGCAGCTGCACAATTGATTGATAAAGCAAAATCTGCGAATATACCGATAGTTTTCTTTAACAGACAACCAGTAGAAAAAGACATAGAGCGTTGGGATAAAGTTTATTATGTTGGAGGATTAGCAAAAGAATCCGGTATAATGCAGGCCCAGATTTTAATGGATTTGCTTGCGAAAGATTATTCTCTGGTGGATAAGAATAATGATGGCATAATTCAATATGTTATGCTGGAGGGAGAGCAGGGTCATCAAGACGCTCTTTTAAGAACTGAATATGCAATAACTACATTAACAGACAAGGGTTACAATTTAGAAAAGATCGCCAATGCTTCCGCTAATTGGCAGAGAGCACAGGCAAGCGCTAAAATGACACAATGGATCAATGAATATAAAGATAAAATAGAAGTGGTTTTTGCAAATAATGATGATATGGCTCTTGGAGCAATTGACGCCTATAAAGAATTAAACATGAGTGATATACCGGTCATTATTGGTGTCGATGCTACGATAGAAGCACTAAAAGCGATGAAAGATGGCTATCTTGAAGGAACGGTTGTTAATGACACAAATGTACAGGCAAAAGCGATTTTTGATTTATCATTTTCTTTGGCTCTCGGAAATCAGAAAACAGACTCGTCTATGCAAAATAAATTTATAGATGGTCAATATGTTTGGTTGCCATATAGAAAAGCGAATATAAATGATCTTGTAGATATTGAATAACTTTTTACTAAATATTTGCTAAGTAACTAAAGAATAAAGATGTTCCTCGAAACATTAGCTTACAAGAGCTTCTCGAGATATTGGTATTGCTGAAAAGGGGCTGTCTCTCAAGTTCTTACGAACTATTTTGAGACAGCCCTTTTAGTGATAGTTACGAGTTAATGTACATGGTAATAATCAAAACTTATTTGTTGAAGTTTTCGACTGCAGTCATCTTCTGCTTGCGAACTACATATAGCTTGTAGCCCAAAGATATCATCAGAAGTGTTCCCAGTAATATCAGGTATATATTAGACGTGCTGTTTTCACCTGTTTTTACTATTTCGCCTGGTGCCGGCACACTTTCTGCTGCTGCTATTTCCATAATTGCAAAAGTTGAGAAGCTGTCGGTAATAAATGTAATCATACCGTCTTTTACTGTTGCTTTTAAGATTTCTACCACCCCGTTTGATTTGATATGTGCCACTGCTATTCTGGCAGGATCAAATCCTTCAGGTACGGGCATTGTGATGCTTACTGTCTTACCATCTATAGGTTGTACCGAAGCCCCTGATGCTGTTATTGCCTGAATGTCAAGTAATAACAATTGCTCTATACCGCTGATCGCTGAATTAAGCTTTGCTATCGCTGATCTGCCTTCTTCACTGTCATTGCTTATTTTGCGGATTTTTAGAGTTACATCTTCACTGAATGCATCATTGTCCATTTTGGCAACTGCCTGTAATCCATCCTCTGTGTCTACTACCATTGCTACTTCGTTTTCGCCAATTTCCTGAGTAGGAGACGATGTTGAAGGAGTAGTAGGCTGTGTTGTAGTCTCGGTTGGAGTAGTAGGCTTAGTTGTAGGATCAGTTGGTTTTGTTGTTTCTGTAGGATCTGTTGTTTCTGTAGGATCTGTAGGTTTTGTTGGTTCTGTAGGTTTTGTTGGTTCTGTAGGTTTTGAGGGTTCCGTTGTTGCTGAAGTTACGGCACTTTTGCTAACAGCCAGGAAAGTATCCATTGAATAACCAGCACTATATGCTGCCACTTCAACTCCCGCAAATTTTTCCCATGAACTTGATTCGAGAATGACGTTTAATATAGCAATTGCACTTTTTTGCACATCACCACGTGTTATGTATTCGTCAGATGTCATTTCGCCTTCGTAAGTAATATAACCAGTGTCTGTATCGACGTTAAATACATATTTAGCATCAAGGTATTCTGCTACGGAAGAATAGTTATTAGGGTTATAATTACCACCGGTAAAATCAGAATTTACTACCGGGACAAAATCTCCCCATTTTTCAGTATATGTAGTTCCTCCCCATATTCCTGCTACAGCACTGATTACAACTCTGCCGTTTTCGTCAAATGTTGGATCAACAATTTCTACACCATCTACGATAGCTGCAACGTTTTCTGGGCTTCCTGGCATTATTAGATCATTTCCGGCGTGCATTGTTAAGCACACATCTGCACGAGTGAGCCAGTCAGTCATTACTAATCCGTCAAAGCCCCATTCTCCACGGAGAATATCGGTGTTCAGATCATAGTTTGCAGCTGCATATGTTCCGTTAATTAAGTTATAGGAAGTCATTATTGCCATAGGCCTAGATGCTTTGACAGCTATTTCAAAACCTTTGAGATAGATTTCGCGAAGCGCACGTTCTGAAACTACGCTATCAGAAGTGTTACGATCTGTTTCCTGATTGTTAGCCGCAAAGTGTTTTAAAGTAACACCAATACCTGGATGTGATTGAACACCGAGTGTTGCGGCAGCTGCGGAAACTCCTGTTACGAGAGGATCTTCTGAATAATATTCAAAGTTACGTCCGCAAAGAGGGTTACGATGAATGTTTAAAGCAGGAGCCAGCCAGATTGTGACGCCAAACTCTATCATTTCTTCACCTACTGCTTTGCCAACTTCTTCTATCAATTCTGTATCCCAACTCATGGCCAGCAATGTGCCTATTGGGAATGCTGTGGCAAATTGATAATATGTTGCAAGTTCTCCGTCTGTGTTTTTGCCTTCGAATTCCTGAGTAAGTCTTAATCCTGCTGGACCATCAGCCAGAATCATATTAGGAATACCATATGTTTCTTCGTATTCTAGTGTTGTTTCACCAGCTGCTCCAGGGGCTGAAATTGACCCAGCTCCAACAACAGGTGTATTTACAGGACCAAAGAAACCTGCCATTCCAATACCATTAGCAATAGTTGCTAATTCTTCAGTAGACATTTGAGCAATGAATTCTTGTATAGTAACATCTCCATTGTAGACATCTAGAAGTAAAGATCCGGTTTTATTTGCGACCTCTTCAATAACTTCATAGGAAATGCCACTAGGTTCATAGACAGAACCTTCTTGAATATAGGTTGTTACTTCCTCACTATCATATATGGAAGCATTATTTACTGTTGCTATAGAAGAAGCAGATAAATTGATTATGGTCGCTGCTGCTATTTGTGAAGATTCTGCAGCATAACTATATGGTCTCACAGAACCTTTGCTAATTTCATTAATTGTTCTTACAGGCACAAGCTGATTGCTGAGTTGTTCAACAACTTTGGTTGAATTGAGCTTAATTATGGCTTCAACTTCAGTATTTCTTGAGCTGTTTCCGACTCTTATGATATAGTCGCCGCCTTCCATTACATAAGCCGCACTATTTTCGCTGTAAGATGCCATATCTGTAGTTGAATAGCTAATGGTAAGTGTTTGTTTGTGACCTGGTTTAATCAAATCAGTTTTACCAAAAGCAACTAATTCCTGATATGGTTTTTCGATCAATCCATCAGGGGCAGAATAATAAATTTGAACTACTTCTTTACCTGCTGTGTCACCGGTATTCTCAACTGTAACTTTTACTGTTACTTTCTCTGCATTTGCTTCGATATTATCTACTGTAATATCAAAATCTGTATATGATAAACCATATCCAAATTCATAAGCAGGATTTACATTAAAGGTATCAAAATAACGATATCCAACATATATTCCTTCTTCATAGAATTCGTTCAAGGAATCTCCATCATGCTTTGCAAATGTTGCTGAAGACGGATAGTCGTTGTAATTAACTGCCCAGGTATCAACCAGCTTTCCTGAAAAATTAACTTCGCCTGTTAAAACATCGATTAAGGCTCGGCCGCCCTCCATACCTGCCTGAGACATTAGTACAAGCGCATCAATACCAGTTATTTCTTTAAAGAATTTTGTATCAATAACACCACCTACATTAAGAACAACGATAACATCGTCAAAATTTCTGGTAAGTTTTCTGATATTTTCATATTCTACATCGGTAAGATAGTAGTCACCAGCAGTTGCTGTTCTGTCATCAAATTCACCGGAGTTTCTGCCAATAACATAAATAGCTGTATCAGCAGCAGCGGCATTTTCTATATTTGAATTTGTTATTGCTGGTTCAGGAAGTTCATAAACTGCTCCGAACATACCGCCTGGATTAGCTGCCGCACCTGCATTATAGGCTACAATATAATCATCTATCCAGTCTTGGGAAGTGATATTATAACCAGCTTCTTCAAAGGCCTCATAGACCGTTACGATGTCTCTTTGATTTACGTCTCCTGAACCTGTTCCACCTTTAACTGTTTTTACTACACCTCGACCATAAAGTGCTACTGTATCAGTAGACATAGGAAGAGCACTTCCATTGTCTTCCAGTAGGACCATCCCCTGGGTTGCGGCATAACGTGATAAAGCACTATTCCTGATTTCTCTTTCACTGACCTCATTACTGGTTGTAGTAGCCGATACTGCTGCCACTGAGCCGATCAATAAAACGCTCGCCAGTAAGACCGATAGACCTTTTTTGATTCTTAGCATAATATCCTCCTTATTGGAAACTGTTTTAAGCTGATTTTAGGCTTCTGTTAATGATTACGATACCTCCTGTTTTGATATAGCCATCTGGTCAGCTTTGTACATAATTAACAATAAGAAAGTTCTTAAATTGGTTACAGATAATATTCTGCACAGTTCTAGCAAAATCAGACACAAATAAATGTCTAAAATTATGATTGCTTTTGCGTTTTATGCTGTGAAATTTACACATGGTTTCGTCTGCACATTGTAAAGGTTTGATATAATGAGTTCACGTCAACATATTTCATGCAAACAAACAAAGGAGCAAAAATGTCATTTTCTGAACGCAGACAAGCAGAACATAACCTTAAGGCATACAAAAAACTTATTGCCAAAAGCAGGCGGTACGATTATGTGGATGCAAATTCTGAAAATATAAATACACGTATTACTGAATTGAGAGAACAGGTTATTGCTGAGCAGTCAAAAACACAAAATAATCAGATAAGTATAAATAAAGACATTATTGCAGAATCTTTCGCCATTGTTACGGCCGTTGTTAAACAAACTTTTGGCTGGGATGTTTTTGAAAGTCAGTTGTTGGCTGCAGCGGCTATGCAGAGAGGTAGAATCATAGAGCTTGATACAGGTGAAGGCAAGACCCTGGTTGCTGTTTTCGTAGCTTTTTTGCGTTATCTTGCCGGGCAAAATGTACATGTCCTAACTTTCAATGATTATCTGGCAGAGCGTGATGCTAACTGGATGAAACCTTTATATGATCGTCTTGGTATGAAATCAGCTTATATTAAACAAAGCACCGATAAGGAAGTCAGAAGACAGGCATATAAGTCTGATGTTCTTTATATAACGGCAAAAGAGGCAGGTTTCGATTTTTTGCGAGGATTTTTAATTGGCAGGAAGGAGGATCTTATTCAGACAGACTTCGGTTGTGCGATTGTAGATGAAGCTGATTCTATTCTTATTGATGAGGCTAGAATACCACTGGTACTGGCTTCTGCCGAAAGCGGTACGGGAACTATGGATCCGGCGTTATTCAGCTTGGTAAAAAAAATGAGAAGTGGAATGCATTTTCGGACAGATAAACGCGCACAACAAGTTCTGCTTACGGAAAAAGGTCAGCTTTGGCTGGAAAAATGTCTGGGCATTGAAAACATTTATGAATCAGATAATTCGGGATATGTTTTCCAAATAAGAAATATGCTGCAGGCACTGCACATTCTTCGTAAAGATATAGATTATATTATTAGAGATGAAAAAATTGAGCTGGTAGATGAATTTACCGGCAGAGTAATTAAGGACAGGCAATTACCAGAAGGGCTGCATGAAGCTGTTGAACTAAAAGAAGGACTGACAACCAAAGGAGGCGGCAATATTCTTAACAGAATAACACTCCGTGATTTCCTTGGTCTTTATCCGTTCATGTGTGGTATGACGGGAACCGCAGTATCATCTGCACGTGAATTTAGATTGTTTTTTGATTTAGGAGTTACCAGAATACCACCACATATACCTTGCTGCAGGATCGATCATCCTGATCTGATTTATACAGGAATAAAAGAAAAGGAACAAGCGCTTTTAAAAGAAATCCAAGATAGGCATCAGATAGGCCAACCGATACTTATAGGTACCGCTAGTGTGGAAGAGTCTGAGCGCTTGGCCAAAAAAGTAAAAGAACTAGGGTTAAAATGCGAAGTTCTAAATGCAAGACATGATGATATAGAAGCAGAAATAATTGCGCGCGCTGGCTGTATAGGAGCCATCACTATATCCACCAATATGGCAGGCAGAGGAGTAGATATTATTCCAGAAGATAAAAATGGATCAGGGCTGTATGTCATAGGTACAAATAAACATCGTAGCGTTCGTATTGATAAGCAGCTTCGTGGCCGTGCAGGCAGGCAAGGAGACCCCGGTGAAAGCAAGTTTTTTCTTTCGTTGGAAGATGATCTGATAGAAAGATATAGAATTCGCAGTGTTTTGCCACCGGAGTTCAAGGATATAAAAACTGATCAGCCAATTACAGATAAAAGAGTTCAGCTGGCGATAGATCATACACAAAGAGTAGTAGAAGGTCAGCTTTTTCAGCAGCGTCAGAACCTGTTGCGTTATGCTATGTTGGTCGAAGAACAACGACAGATTATTTATAAACTGCATTATGACATTTTGACAGGCGCTAAAAAACTAACGATCTGGCAGGATATACTTGGTCAGGAAGAGACAGAAGGTCTGGATAATATAGAAGGTCTGGATAATACAGAGGATATTGCAAAGCAAGAAAGCATTGTAAATCAAGAGAGCCAAGATAAAGCAGCCTTGTCAAATCAGCAGAGAATTCAAAGACTAAACAGTTTAATGGCTGAGATAACATCAGAAGAACTGGAAAAAACCCAGCAGCAGGCCGGAGCAATGATACTTGGACTATGCTGGGCAGATTATCTTGAATTTGTCGATCAGCTGCTTGATCATATTTCATTGATGAAAAACGGTCCTACTGATTCCCTGACCATTTTCAATCGACAAATTATTGAGGCATATACACATTTGCTGGATGAATTTGAAGCCAAGCATATAGCTTTAATTGACTCGCTTGAAGTGAAGGATGGTAAAATTGACCTTCATGCAGCCGGTCTTGGTAATCCACCTTCTACAAGGTCTTATCTAATAGATGATGGCAGCGACTCCCTTGACAAAATTCTAGGTATCAGCGATATGGTTGCCGCTGCAGCCAATCCTGGTTTCTTTCTGTTATCTCTCACACAGCGCTGGAATAAAAAGCAGGAATAGTTTCAATATCAGTGATTTGATCCACCTGAGTTTCTGCCAGAATATAACTGCAGACACTGCAGGCGTTTAAGAAGGCCATTTCCAGATCATCACCACTACAGTTTAGATAGGTCTGCTGATTTTCAAGGATAAACTCCTTCATCTTATCATGGCAAAAGATTGAGCTGCAATGTTTGGCTGTTTTATTGCTAAAGTATTTGTTTGCAAATATTTCGTCAGTTTGATCAAATAAGTCTCGAAGAATATTCTGCCCAGATAATTTTTTATAAGAAAACTTAAGGTATTGGGCTACTTCATAGAAAAAATGCTTTAAATGCTTAGTATATTTTGCTTCATCTGCATGATACAGGCAAAAATAGTCGCAAATGAGGTGACATATCTCCCCGTAAAGTACAGAACGTGCTTCATCAGTGATCTCGTCAGACATAATCAGTAGAGACTTTGCTTTAACTTTATCTAGAGTACAGGTAGATGTATGGGGTGATTTTTCGCCAACAAACATCAGATCTGGCTTGATATTACCATATATAAATAACTGTTCTTCGATTCCTGTATCATATCCGGCAAAAATCTCCTGATAGATAGCTTTTGCCAGTTCAATATGCATGAAAAAGAGCATTCTTTTTCCCCCTACCAGAATAATATAAGTACCCTCTACCTTAATCGTTTTTTTACTCTTATAAATTATTAAAAAATCTACAGTCCTAAATGTTTTGTTTGACTTCACACTTAAATATTTAACATGCTCGGATTTTTGAGACCATCACAATATTGTTAATTTTTGGTTTTAGTTGTGAAAATTATCAGATCTAAACTTCAGGATGCTACAGGTCGTATGTAAAAATATGTGGTTAAGTTGAATGAATAATATATCAAGATATCATAATAAATTTCTGAACGTATAGATTGACTTGCTCCCTACAGCTGTGGTGATATAATACACAGTTATGAAGCTTTTTGAAATTGTACCAGCTGAGTTTTTTCGTTTGCTGACTGGCAGTAACAGGGAAGTCTATGTTGAATCCCTGCTTATTTTGCACGATGTTTTTAAGCAGTCCATGCATATTCAAAGAGAGGAATATCTGACCAGACTAACAGAGATGCTGGTCGAATTGGAAGTGTTCCTGGAAGAAGATGTGGAAGAAGGAAGCGATGTGGTTGGCACAACAAATGAAAATCAAAGAGCCAATGAAACTACTCTTTCATCTGTTCAATCTATAAATTCAGATAAAGAACAGTCCTGGTCTTCAATGGCACACTATATATTAAGAAGACTGATACAGACCGGATGGGTTGAACAGGAAACCAGACCAAATAGTTTTGAGATACTTTTAACTTTGCCGCAATATACAATTGATATGCTTAAGCTTATTCAGAATATTACCAGTCAGGATACACAGGCTTATAAAAATTTTGCTTTTGCTACATACTCAGCGCTAAAAACTTTAATTGATGAAGACGCCGCCGAATATCGTCTGGCAGCTTTTTCTTCTGCCCGTGAAAATTCGAATAACTTGATGACTGCTCTTAAATCCCTTTTGAACAATATCCGCAGATATCACCGGATGCTGGGAGAACTGATCAGTGCAAATGATATTTTGCAGGGGCATTTTGAAGGATATCATATACTTGTAAATGAGCGTATTTTCCATCCGATGGTTACACGTGACTCAGTATTACGTTTCAAGCAACCTGTACTTAGCATCATAAGCAAAGTGATGGAATCTGATGATATATTAGAGCAGATTGCGGTTCAGGCAGTCGCAGAAAAAAGTTATTCTGACGTTGATACGGCTATTATTGCAATATTACCTGAACTTCAGGAGATGGCAGATATATTTGACAGTATTGATGAGGTAATGACAGAAATTCAGTTAAAAAATCACAGCTATACTAAAGCTTCCACAGATAAGCTTATATATCTGTTGAATCAGGATCGTAGCATAAAAGAGCAACTGGCAAAAATTATCATGAACTATGGTAGTTTAAGCAGTGATGCAAGACAAGATCTCGCTGATAATATTGCTATTTTCAAACAGGCGACAGTTGATGATAAGTCTATTTATGCCCGCAGCAGCCGCAAAATACGGTCACAGGAAGAGCCTGTTAAAACTAAGCCTGTTATTATAAAAGAAGACGATTTAACAGATTTCATTAACAGCACCAGTAATCGTTACAGCCATGCCCATGTTATGAAGTTTGTTCATGACTGTTTTGGTGCAGCAGATATTTTTGATAGTCGTGACCTAAATCTTCAAAGTGATGATCAATTTGTTATGCTGCTTTTGGCAGCCCTCAAAGATGGAGACAAGGGTTTGTTTTATAATGTAGAATATCTTTCGGACAATATTAGTTATGATAGATACACTTATCCTCATATGCGTTTTATAAAAAAAGAAATTTTGGAAGCAGGTGTTAAGAATCGTGATAAATGAAATGTGGCTTGAAACATATGATAAAATGCCTTCTTCTGATAGGAATCAAATGATTCGTTGTACAAATCAATTGCTTGCCAGAACATATCTTTTGAGTGAGTCCTATGATGATTCTGCCGGCATGATGAAGAGCAATAGTGATTACAGACTGATTGATCGATATTTCAACTGGCTTCATGACTATCTTGAGTTATCTGGTTGGAATTTGGTGAAAGATCGTGCGCTTGGAGTCATTTATGTAGAGAGTATTTATAATTATAATCGCCAGCCTTTAAATAGTGTAACAACTATGATTCTTCTTACACTGAAGCTTTTATATGATGAGGAACGGGAAAAGCTTACTTTGCAAAATGCCGTTAGCATCACTACATCACAGGTAGTAGACAGACTGATTCATTTTAATGCGGTTAAACGTAAACCTTCAGATAAAGATCTAACAGAATCGCTAAGGCTTTTGAGTAGATACAATATTATCCAGAGGCTCAGTGGAGAATGGGCTTCTGCGGATTGTCAGTTTCTAATTATGCCAAGTGTTTCGCTTCTTTTGTCTGGGGACGCTATAGGCCGTATTTATAAAAGCCTTGAAGATGAAAATAGTAGTGATATTAGTGATAATAATTATGCTGACGATGAGATGGAAATTGATGATCTTTTTATCGATTCAGAAGAATAAAAATTAAAACGGAGGGACAGGCCTTGAAAAAACTGACCAGAATGCTGCTGATAAACTGGCATTATTACACTGTGGAGTGGATTAATTTTGAGAATATAAATTTCCTTACTGGTAAAACAGGTGCAGGCAAGTCTACTCTGATAGATGCTATGCAGATTGTATTATTAGGTGATACAAACGGACAGCATTTCTTTAACAAGGCAGCCAATGATCGTTCCCGCCGTAGTCTTAAAGGATACTTGCGTGGAGAATATGGTGATGATGGGGGCAGTGGATATTTATATTTGCGTAATCAGCCGTTTTCAACCTATATAGCTTGTGAGTTTCACGATACAGTCAAGCAAAAATATCTGACCATAGGGGTAGTTTTTGACTGCAATTATACAGCAACAGATGAAAGTTGTTTTTTTATAGTCAAAGATAAAATTCCAGATAAAGGTTATATCAGAGAAGATATAGCGCTTGAAATCCGTGAACTAAAGCAATACCTGCGGCAAAATTATAAACGTGATAGTTTCGATATTTGTACAACAGCACGTGAATATCGCAGTAAATTGACAGGTAATCTTGGCGGGTTTAAACCAGAACGTTATTTTACCTTGATGAAAAAAGCTGTTTCTTTTACCCCTATTATAGATATTGAAGAATTTATTACCGAACACATCTGCGATAGCCGCAGACCGCCAGATCTTTCTGGAATGCAGGATAATTTGCGTCAATATAGACGTCTGGAACAGGAAGCGGAGCAAATGCGGGCAAGAATTGAAGACCTGAACAAAATTCAAGAATTATTCAAATTGTTGCAACAGGAAATTGGCAAAAGAAAACTCTATCGTTTTCTGATTGATCGCTGCGAATTGGAAAATGCAATTAATTTTTTGCGAGGAATTGATAATGAGCTTGCAGATGCAACGAAAAAACTTGACGAGAGTATTCGAAGAGAACAGGAGTTAAGTAATAAACAAGAAAAATTGCAAACTGAATATGATAGTCTTGTTGAACAAAGAGGCCAGAATGATATCTATCAGCAGCAACAAAGTTTGCAGAAAATCCGTGAGCAGCTTGAAAAACAGATAGAAAAATATGAAGAGTCTTTGTCTGCCATGATCAATCAGCTTAATATTTACGGTTTGAGTTGGCGCAAAGCTGTTGATGAAACAAAGAGTGTTCTGAAAAAAGCAGAGAATATTTTTGCCGAGTTGCCACCGGCACTAATAGATATGCAAAATTCATTGCCTGGACTTAAAGATCAATCAGAATTTTTATTAAATATTCGCCAGATATCTCAGGATCTTCTTAGTTCGGAGAGTTTTGAGGATTTTAGAAAAATCGGTGATTCTTTCCGTTCCCGACAAACTTTGATGCGAAGCGAGCTTCTAAAGGAAAAGCAAGAAGCTCTACAGGAATTTGAAGATTGCGAGGATAGAATATCTGATCTTGAGCAAAATATAAAATACTTTAATCCTAGGATAACCAGATTCAGGCAGGAGCTGGAGCAGCATCTTTTGGCTGTGGCTGGCAAAAAAGTTGAGGTAGGAATACTGGCTGATTTGATTGAAATTACTGATCAGCGCTGGGTTAATGTAATTGAAGGTTATCTGCATCGGCAGAAACAGTTTATTCTGGTTGAAAGTGAATGGTATGAAGAGGCTATTGCTTTTTATGATAAAAATAGACACAAAAATCAGTATTACGATGTCAGCTTGATTGACGGTCAGAAGGTTCTGGCAAGTAATCCACGAAGATTGAAGGGCAGCCTTGCGGAAGAGGTAACTACAGATAATCGTGAGGCCGGAGCCTATATAGACTTCTTGTTAGGTAGTGTTATTAAATGCGATACAGTAGCAGCGCTTAGATTACATGATCGAGCTGTAACCGACAGTGGTTTGTTATATCAGAGTTATGTTGTCAGTTCAATCAACCCAAGACTCTGGGCAGATCACCTTATCGGCAAAAAATCTATTCAGCAGCAATTAGTCAAGCTAAGAAATCTTTTGCCGGATTTAAGGAAAAAGCATGTTGCAATTAAGTCGCTTTCTGATGATTTTGCAAATTTGCCGGATATAGCTGTCATGAGTGAAAATGAAATTGCTGACAGGCTGGAACTGCTGAATGAAAGCCAGATTCTACCTGATCTCAGGCAAAAAAAGAATGAAACTGTTGAGCAGCTATCCAGACTTGATTTATCCTGGATAATAGAACTAAATGCTCGTATAGAAAAAATTAAGCAGGAATTGCGTGAGGGGACTGAAAACCTTCGTAAGGCCAGTGCCTCCACAGGGGCATTGAACAATAAGAAAGAAGAGCTTCTGGAAAACAAAAAACCGGAGGCACAAAAGAAACTATTAAATACACAGCAAATGATAAAAGACAAATATGAACGAGGGTTCAGAGAAGGCGAAGGTGAGTTGAGATTCCAAAGTGAGCTTAGCGAAAAAAGTAGCGCTGACAGGGTTTCTTCTTCTTATCGTTCGCAGTTGGGAATTCGTGAAAGCGCAGTCATTTCTTGTGAAAGAGAACTCACCAATGCACGCTCGCTTTATAATCAAAATCATAACTATACTTTTGATGTTGCAGCTGCAACTAATGAGCGTTATGACCGGCAGTTTGACGAATTGAGTCAGCAGAAGCTGCCGGAATATAAAGAAAAAATAGAAGCTGCAAAAAATATGGCTTATGAGCAATTTGCTAACCAGTTCCTTGCAGAGATGAAAGCCAGTATTAACGATGTTAGAACAAGAATAAATGAATTAAACCGAGCGCTTAGGGATAATCGTTTCGGGACAGAGCGTTTTAGTTTTCAAATAACGGAGAATCAAGATTATAAGCGCTTTTATGATATGATCAATGACCCAATGCTGATGGAAGGATATTCTCTCACATCCCAGCTTTTTCTTGATAAGCATGGGGCTGCTATCGATGAACTTTTCTCTAGAATTGTTGATACGGGTGCCGATATGAGTAATGATGAGAGACAGGAACTGGAACGAAATATACGCCTTTTTACCAATTATAAAACATATTTGCGTTTTGATATGATATCTACTGATGAAAATGACAATAAACAAAGGTTATCAAGAACTCTTCTGAAAAAATCCGGTGGCGAGACCCAGACTCCCTTTTATATAGCGATGCTTGCTTCTTTTGCCCAGCTTTATCACATAAATGACAAAAAATGGAATTGCAGCCGTCTGATCATTTTTGACGAGGCTTTTAGTAAAATGGATGGAGAGAGAATCAGAGAAAGTATTCAACTGCTTAAGCAAACTGGTTTTCAGTGCATAATATCTGCACCTCCAGAAAAAATAGGAGATATTGCACCTCAAGTGGATCGCAATATCGCTGTTATAAAAAGAGGATTATCCTCTTTTACCAGAAGTTTTGCTGCACAACAGCTTGTTCAGGCCTATGCAGAATCTGACGATCTGCACGACGATCTTTAATGGTGAAAATATGTCAAAAGAAAGAAATTTAAATGTAGATTTTCTTGAGAGAAAAATGATTGAAAAGTTGATTGTAAAATACGAGAAAAGCAGCCATTATCTTAATTTTGGTGCTTCTTCAAGACGAATTATGTTGCGTCTAGGAGCTGATTCTAAAGATTTCAATTACTACAATATCGAAGATTATGAGCAAAAACAGGCAATTCATCAGTCTGTTATGCGGTTGACAGAGGCTTCTTTGATTAATTATGAATGGGAACGCTTCAATCAAGGGAATGTACTGAAAAATATCTGGCTAAATCTTGAAAATATCGATGCAGCTTATAAGCGTATAGGGCATGTACCAAAACAAGAAATAGTTTCTCTGCTAGTTAAAGAACTTTCCTCCCTGCTTATCGAATTTGATGAAAAAAAAGAAAAAACGTCAGATATTACTCCTGAATTAGCTGAGATAAGATCATGGCTGATTCCGGCGCTTAATGAGCAGATTGGGACTATGCAAAAAAATGGCAAAATCCCGGCTCTTCTTGGTTCTGATTATGATGTTGCCAAAGATTTGATAGTTGTTTTTAGACTTTTGCTCAAAGATAGTTTTAAGCCCTTGCAGATTAGAGTTTTCAGTTTAATATGCTTTAACGATTCAAAATATTTTGAGCAGAAAATGAAAAGCAGAATAACTTCATTTTTACGACGTTATCATCCTCAATTAAATAATCTTGATGATAATAAGAAACTTGCAGATGACGATGTTCTGGCACTGATAGGAATTAGAAAAAATCCGGAGATTCTTGAGTTTAGAGGGTCTGTCAGACTCTATATAAATGGCTCTTTAATAGATTTTTCTTCTTTGAGTGCAGGTGCTTGTTTTAAGACAGACAACTTTGATTTGTTGCAAAAAATAGAGATAGAGAATATTAAGAAGATAATTTTTATTGAAAACAGGACATCTTATGAAATTCAATTAAGCAAAGAACAAGACAATAGCGAACTGATAATATATCATGGCGGTTTTCACAGTCTCAAAAAACGTCGATTCCTGCAAATGTTGACTGAAGCTGCAAATCAGCAGGTAGAGATATATCACTGGGGAGATATAGACCTAGGAGGATTTAAGATATTTCTTCAGATAAAAAACAATATTTCGACCAAAGTAAAGCCTTGGCTGATGGACAGCGAAACTCTTCTTAAATATAAAAAAAAGGCAGGGTCTTTTGATGAAAATTACAGACAAAAACTTCAAAAAGCTCTGGAAGATCAGTACTATGTCTGTTTTCATGATGTGATTAGAACAATGTTAGAATATAATATCAGGCTTGAACAGGAAGCCATTTCTATTGATTAAAATTCTGCTGGAAACTTATTTTTGTGGTTTTTGCTCAAAACCAGTCCGCCAGTTTAAAAGAAAGATAAAGAGGTATGCTGTAAAGCGGAGGCTTTGCACCTGCATTTTTCATGGATAAGCGAATTGCAATATCAGGTTTGTATTTCTCTGTGTAAACTGAAAGGCTTCTGGATCTGACATTGTCCTCAGATTTTACTTCGATAGGTAAAATATTATTTCCGATACGGCATATAAAATCAATTTCTGCAGTTTGTTTTGATCTCCAGAAAAACGGCCTTATTTTCTTGGCGACCAGTTCTGTTAAAACGAAATTTTCTGTCAGAGCCCCACGGAATTCAGAAAAAATCGGATCTTTTTGTTTTATAGATAGAAGTGGAATATCTGCCATCGCTCTCATTAAACCAATATCACATAAATAAAGCTTAAAATAGCTGTCATCGGCATAAGCAGATAAAGGGCTGCTCGGTTTTTCTATTTTAGGAACCTTGTATACCAGACCAGCTGAAATAAGCCATTGAAGTGAATTTTCCAGATCCCTGCTTCTATAGCCGGTTTTAACGCGGTTAAAGATAAATTTCTGATTTTCCTGAGCAAGTTGAGCAGGTATTGCATGCCAGATAGATGATAATTTTTCAAATTCTCTGCTAGGCGCATGTTTGGCAAAGTCAAGTTCATAACTGTTAAGAATACTTTTTTGAATGCGCAAAATATCGTTGGGATCATGATTGTTTATCCAAGATTTAACCGCTTCAGGCATACCACCAACATAATAATAAGTGTATAACATTTCTGTAAGGCGAGGATGAACACTAGAAGGAACTGATTTACCCAGAGGGATCTCGTGCAAAGTTTTCATAAGAAGATCTTCGCCGCAAGCTATTAGAAATTCAGAAAATGACAAAGGATACAAGTCAAGAAAATCAACTTTGCCTACAGGAAAAGATAGCGGCTTAGATAAGGCAATGCCAAGAAGCGAGCCAGCTGCAATGATAGATACTTCTGGTTTGTTTTCATAAAAATATTTTAGACTGGTTAAAGCCTTATTACAAAATTGGATTTCGTCAAAAATGAGTAAGGTATCAGTTAGATTAATTTTCTTGTTTTGATGAATCTCTAAACACATCATGCTATCAGTCAGATTATAGCATAATTCCACGGTAAGTACTTAAAATGTGAAAAACTGCACGTTTTATGGTGGTAAAAACGTGCAGGATCTCTCGTTTTGTGGTTATATTGATAAAAATCTATCGAATATGCAGATTGTTTAGTATTTAAATGGCGAATCCTATAATAACTTCATTTGAAGCTTTAAGAACATATAGAAACATTAAAATCAATCTGACTGTCTTTTTTTAGCTTCAAGTCTATTCTGTATGCAGAATCTGCTTTTTCTGTCTGTATTGGTTGTTCTTCTTTAATTTGACACAAGACAGGTGGTGTAATATCTACATTTGTATTAAACTTACTGAAATCTGAACAGGCAGTTCCCATAACCATATTACAGAGTTCGCCTATTGCGCTTGGGATAATTTCGTCCATATTATCCATTTCTATTCCGCCAAGCATTAATGTTGCAAGCGTACGTCCGGTTGTTTCGTCCATTCCTAAAAGTATCTTGGCTTTAATATCTCCTGTCATCCCCATTGCAACACATATTTCTCTTTCTGATTTTGTAATCGGTTTTATATCTGCCTGCAACAGCTCTTGACCGGTTACATCAGCTAATATTGTATTCCAGGCTTTAACAAAAACCTCAGATGATTCTTTGTTCATTTTAATTATCATATGTATTTAGACTCCCTGTTTAATTTTTTAGTAAATAAATTATCTTCAAGATCTGATAGGTTAAAATTACATACAGCAGCTGTTCACGGGTAATGTAAAGACCACAGACGTACCTTTGTTCAATTGACTTTTAACCTCAATATCGCCTCCCAGGCATTCGCAGCTGGCACGAACTGCTGACATTCCAACGCCTCGCCCCGAGGTGCTGCTAACAGATTCACATGTTGAAAAACAATCGGTGAAAATTAGCCGGGCAAGATCTTGTTCTCTCATTTCAATGGCCTGCTGACTGTTTAGAATTCCTTGCTGTATCGCCTTTTTTCTAACTTTTTCTATATTTATACCCCGACCATCATCACGTATGGAAATTATGATATTATCTTGAGTTTTGCTTATAAGGCATTCGATTAATCCGCCAAGAGGTTTTCCTGCTTCCAGTCTTTCTTCGTCATTTTCAAGACCATGGTCAATAGAATTGCGAAAAACGTGAACAATAGTCTGCAAAAAATCTTTAACCGCTAAAGGGTCAACTTCTACATCGTCGCCGTCAACCACATAGGCAGGCATACTTTTATTTAATCTACCGGAGAGCCAACCTAGATAATCTCGATAATCTTCGAATAATTTTTTTAGGCTTTGACATTTCAGACTAGATATTAGTCGGATGATCTGTTGACGATTCAAAACATTATTCTCATCTTCGATTATTTTAATTATATTTTGGATTTTATTTTCATCTACTAATAGTTTTTCTTCTGTAGCAAACAAATCAGGCCCTGACATTTCTCGAATTGTGTTTAGATCTGCTTGCAAAACAGTATCTGCGGTATACTTATTCATAATGCTTTCAATCTGTGAATACTCTGCTTTTTCCTCAGACTGCAAAACTTGCATAAGATCGTCTTCGCATTTGTGAATAATATCAGATGACTGCATGAATCCGTATTGTGCTAGCTCGCCTTTATAGGTGTGAATTATGCGAAACAAGGAATTAAGACCTTCTAACCGATCATTACTATCTAAAATAAAATTTTTCCAGGCTCCATTTAGTGTCTCTTTTATATCATCAAGCAGTTGCCGGATCTGATTTTGTGAGCTAAAAGATTTAATGATCAATCGTTGTCGATAACGATCCTGTTCAAGTTCTTCCTGCATTTTTATTTTTTCTGTCTGATCACTTAGCATGATCATCAGAGCCTTTTTCCCTTTATGCTCTATCCTTCTATACTGTAATTTAATATGCTTTTGGTTGATTATGCAGACTTGTGGCAGCAGCATAAGGTAGACATTATCTGTCAGAGGTGAACTGTTTTCAAAATAACTGTTAAAGGTAAGACTGCATACTTCGATCTTTTCCTCACTAAAAAAAGGTTTGATTAACTCAAGATAATTTAATCCACCTATTTTCTGCTCAAAAATCTCACTGCATTTATAGCTGAAATCTTTTTTTATTTCCAGATCATGTCCGAACCACAAAAACCCCTGATCCGCATTGTCCAGCAAATTTCTGACTGCATCTGATTGATATTCTATTTTTTTTCGTAGTTTCTGCTCTTGCTCATTTAATCCAATTAATTTTCTGTGCTGATCCTTTAATAGGCTTATCTGAGCCTCGTTTAAGCGCGATAATTCTGCAAGAAACTGCTGAATGCTTATTACTCCTGCGTACCTGCGGTTTTCAAAAACCAGCGCATAATCATATTTTTTGCCGGCTTCACGAGACATTGCCATGGCACTAAAATCAGACAACTGATCATTTATGTCTGATGTCATATAGTGAGTATCCATGAGGATACTTATGGATCTCTTAAGATACAGTGAATTACCGTATAATGAGCCAAGCTTCTGGAAAAAACTACTGCGCATTATTATTCCAACAGGAGAAACTGCATCAGTAACAATTACTCCTTCATCATGTGGATTATTCTCAAAATGAGCTTTAATAGTTTCGCCGATAGATGAGATATCAAACATAGATGCCTGTCTGACAAATTGTTTAATTGTAGCAGTTGCAGGGTTATCTTGATGCAACAGCATTTAATCTGACCCCCTGCTCTGATCTTAAAACGTCCTCGACTTTTTTGATAACATCAATTTCCTGAAAAGGCTTTACTATAAAATGATTAGCACCTTTATTTACAGCTTCAAGAATTTTCAGCTCCTGTCCCAAAGCTGATATCATTACAATCGGTATATGTCTATCCATCTGCCTGATTTTTTCGAGCGCGCTTATTCCATCCATTTCAGGCATGGTAATATCCATTGTGATAATATCAGGTTGGAAAATTCTGAATTTTTCAATTGCTTCTCTACCATTGGCTGCTTCAGCAACGACTTCAAAACCATTTTTCTCAAAAAGTTTTTTGAGATTTATCCGGATAATTAGTGAATCATCCACAATCATAACTCTACGCATTTTGACCTCCGCCATTCTTTATCATATTAATATATGAGTCAAGAATAATCGGTAAAAGAATTCTTAGCCATCTAGCAGAGATAAAAAATAGATTAAAATCAGATTATGGAAAGCAAACGGCATCTTATCATAGTTGCTGTTAAAGCTATGAAACCTATACCCAAAGCAATGACTAGTGCTGGTATACTTTGCATATTTGTTGACATATTATAGGCAGAATTGCTAAATGCCTCAATAAGATATGTTGATGGTATAACATAACTAAAAGCCTGTAGCGGCGAGGGGAGTAAATCGGCAGGAAACATGATTCCGCCCAGCATCATAGTTGGCAAAAAAACTGCTTGTGACATAATGGTGGCAAAAGATTGGCTTTTGGCGATTGAACCGATTAACATTCCGATAGAAAGCATAGTAAAAAGAAGAATTATCAGAATAATTATGTATGAAAAGATATTAGTAGGCATTTGTGCGCCATAAAAAGCGGGAGATGCAAAAAATATAATTACAGAAACGATAGTTAGATGAATAGCTGCGCTTATTGCCTGAACAGCAAAAACCATTATTGATGATATTCCAGAAACGTGAAAACCTCTTAATACTCCGGATTCCCTCATTCTGACTAATGGCCCGGGCATGCCAATAACTGCACCCATTGTAACTGCAAAAATTGTCATACTTGCCGATAATGTTGCTTTCATTTCAGGATTAACTGAAGAAAAAACTGCGCTCATTACTGCATAAAAAATAAGTGGCACGAGATAATATGTTAAAAGTGTTCCTTTGTCGCGAATATCCATTTTAAGTTGAATCCATAAATGATTTAAAAAATATTTCATGATGCTGTACCTCCTTCAATCAGATCAAGAAAAGCTTCTTCAAGAGATGGTTTTGAAACACGAAGATCGACAACCTGATCATTGTTTTTTTCTATTTCCTCTAATAAAGACATAAGGTCTGTTGATGTATTATTACTGAACCAGAGACCATAATCATCTGACTGATTTTGAAAATTTGCCTTGCCGGATTTAATAGTTGGGTTTTGCAGAAGAGAATTATTAACTGTTTTTATCTGTATTCTTGATTCATTTCGTGCTGCTGCCGTTATTTCAGCCGGGGTTCCTGTTTTGGCAATTCTGCCTTTTATCAAAATAGAAATACGATCGCATAATGACTCTGCCTCTGCCATGTCATGAGTTGCCAGAATAATAGTTTTGCCTTGGTCTTTTAATTCTCGAATAGCACGATGTAATTCGGATCTGCCTTGTATATCCAGACCAGCTGTAGGTTCATCCAGAATAATTAACTCAGGATTATTTGACAGTGCCAAGGCAAGATGCAACCGTCTTTTCTGTCCTGTAGACATTTGTCTGTATTCTTTTTTTCTCAGTTCTGCCAGTCCGAATCTTTCCAAAAGATCATAGCGGACAGATATTTTGTGATGTGAACAGACCAGCTTCATTGCCTCATAAGGTAGAATGTTTTCTGGTAAAGACGAAACTTGAAGCTGTATACCAAGCAGTTTGCGGATTTCTTTTTCTTGCTTTTGTGAATTAAACCCAGAAATTATGATTTCTCCTTGATCAGGTTTTCTAATTCCTTCCATACATTCCAGAGTGGTTGTTTTTCCGGCACCGTTAGGGCCTAAAATACCATGTATTTCACCTTGGTTAATATTTAGAGATATATTGGAAACTACCTCTTTATTGTTATATTTTTTTGTTAGTGATTTGATTTGCACCATAGTTTTATGGTTTTCAATTATTTTTAACATTATAAAAGCACTCCTGTTTTTTATTGTTTGTTCAGCCTGATAACATACTGTATTTCTATGCTATATCTCAGGCATTTCAATTCCCTGACTAGCAAAATAAATGCTTAATGCTTCGCCCAGTAATTCCATTGCTTGATGAAGATCATGTGACTCTTCAGGCCAATTTGAAGTATCGGCACCCTTGGCAAACATTTCTGTAATCCTGGTCTGATCACCGTTTGTAAGTTCCAACACAATATCCCACCAGTTTTTAGCCATAATCTGACAAACTTGACTATCAGGACTCTCTTTTCTCTCGTATAAAAGCAAAAGCTCGGCTGTAAGGTCTTTAAGTTGATCATTTAATTGCCGAAGTTTATTGCTTTGATCAATCTGATCAGCATAATAGACGATGTCTTCTTTGGGCATGTTTCTGAGCATAAAAGCATAAGGGTTGTTTTGCATAAGAGCACCAACTATGGCAAATAAATTATCCAGTTCGGCTGTTTGTCCTGATTCAATTTCATTGAGAGTTTGATCAAGAAGTTTTTTGCCATTACGAAGTTGTTTAATCTGATCGTCCATCATCTGCTTTTGCTTTTTCAAAAGATAGGAAATTTCTTTTGGTGAGGAGGACGGCAGAATCTGATCACGTATTTCTTCCAACGAAAATCCCAATGTTTTCAGAAAAAGTATTTGCTGCAGCTTTAACCCATCTTGTCTGGTATACATACGCCTGCCGCCTTCGCTGTGACTGCTCGGTTTAAGAACATCACATTTGTCATAGTATTGAAGAGTTCGCACAGTAACACCACTTTTTCTGGCAAGTTCTCCTACAGTAAAAAGTGTTTTTGGCATTTCTGACATTTAATCACCTCCGCTTAATGGTAATCAATAAAATCTTCTGGATTTCAAGACAGATCACCTTTGTTTAAGCAGATTATATAACGTTACGTTACGTCATGAGCAAGAGGTTTTTCAGAAATATTTTCAGGAAAATATTTTTTCTGTTTCAATGCAGCAATAATAGCAATTGCTGCCATCAAGATCAGTATCCCTTCTACTACCCAAACACTCAAATTCAAGTAGGACATAAGTGCGGCCGGAGCATTTACCAGACCGTGAAGTATGATTGCAAGAATAAGAAGAAGGGGCTTGCCTTTGGCAACAGCAAGACAGACAATAACTGAAAATAATATATGAATAGGGAAAACTGCTAGTCTTTCAATACCTGCAAGGAAAAAATGAGAAGAAGGTGTAGATATTAAAGCTTCGTAAACAGTATCTGCCTGTTCCCCAAGCGCTGGCGCGATTAGTGTGGCAAAACTTCCTGTGTTGATTAATAAGCTTATTATCAAGTTGTTTAATGTAGTCAACCCTGTTAATACCAATGCTTCTATGCCGGCATGTCCTATGCCGAAGGCTACAGCATTTTTCCAATCCAGATTGTTTTTTCTCAAAAATCTAAATCCCAGAAAACGCCCGCTTTCCTCAAATACACCTGCACTTAAGGCATAAACCAGCAATAAAAAAAGCACATTATTACTATTTTGTCGATGCCAGTCTGTTAAAGAGATTACACTTAGCAAAGGAAGACGGATTAATATTTGAGTGACAAAGAAAACCAGTGAACCTATGAAAATTGATGAAATGCGATAGCGATAACGTCTATATAATAGAATGGCTAGAATTAAAGGAGTAATCAAGACGACCAATAATGTAAAAAACATCCCCATAAAGGAAAGTTGATTAACCATAGTACTTCCTCCTCTGGATTTAATCTATTGTTGTATTTTGCAATTTTAGCAAAGCAAGTAAATGTTTAATTTGAAATTCATTAATTTTTGCTTATAACAAGTTTAGTATACTATAATCTTAAAGAGATATGCTTTTTCAATGATTTTAATTGAAAAATTTGAATGAAAGATGTAAAAATGAATCTATCTTTAATTAATAAGGACAAAACGAGACAAGAAATAATTGTGTATCAGGAGGAATAAAAATGGCAAAGATATCTATGTATGGACAAGGCACAGCTTATTCGATAGCAAATATAATTCAACAAGGAATGCAAAGAAGTGCTCTTTCCTGTGAATTGGTAGATAGCGTAGGTAGAACGGTTGGAGATACCAATATAATTGTTCTGGTTTTTGATAAATATTATATGCGTACATCAAACAGAGCCAGTCTTACAGCAGTGATTACCGAGAATAATAATCAGGTAACTGTAGATGCAATCGGAGCTGGTGGCGGACAAGGTGCGGTTTTCAGATTCTCTTGGGGGGCAGAAGAGGATTTTGTTAAAACAGTTGCCTCTATATTAAGCCAGCAAGGCTTTAGATAAAAAAAATAGGGGGATAAAGATATGAGCAGGTGTGCAGCTTTTTTCGATGTAGATGGAACAATAACCCGTGAAGGTCTTATTAGTGAGCTGTTTCGCAAAATGGTCAGATATGAATTGATCGATGAAAGCAAATGGCATTTTCAGGTTAAACCAGCTTTTACACGTTGGAACAGACGTGTAGGTGAATATGATCACTATTTGCAGAAGATGGTAGATGTTTATCTTGACGCAGTAAAAAATACTGATTCGTATCTAATGAATTATATTGCCAAAAAAGTGATTGAACAAAATTATGAACGCGTATATACATATACACGTGATAAGCTAAAATGGCATCGAGAGCAGGGGCATCTCGTGATTGCTATTTCAGGTTCCCCTGCGGAATTGGTTCGTGAAATGGCTTCAAAATATAAAATGGATGATTTTAAAGCAACAGTATACGAAATAGATGATGATGGTAAGTACAGTGGTAAAATAATCCCGATGTGGGATTCTCGCAGCAAACGGGAAGCAGTGTTAGAAATGGCGGATAAGCACGATTTGAATCTAGATGCTTGTTTTGCTTATGGAGATACTGCGGGTGATTACACAATGCTGGATATGGTTGGCAACCCTTATGCTATCAATCCAACCAGAGAGCTCTTGAATAAAATCACGGAAAATGGTGAGTTGCGAGGTCGTGTAAACATAATAGTTGAGAGAAAGGATTCAACTTACCAGCTGGATATTAATTCTTTGAATCTGATTTAATATCTATGCAGATGTTTGATCACAATCTTTTGATATTAATCAATACAAGCGGCTTTTTTGTATATTTCTACATAAGTAGCAGCTGAGAATATAACAATAGTAGCTGTTAACATTTCGGACAAAAGAGGTGTGAGCCAAATCCCGATAGATCCGATCTGAGCTGGCAAAAACGATAGTATTATGGCTGGAAACAGAAGACTTCTGACTATCGCGATAAACAGTGACTTGCCAGCCTGTTCAATAGCCGTGAAAAAAATAGAACCAAACATAGCAAGAGGCATAAAAATAGCCGACCACTTAACATATTTGGCGATTTCTGCTGCTAGTGTAATTGCTGCAAAATCTTCTGGCAGAAAAAGTGTAAAAAGAGGGGCTGTCTGAAAAGACATTACAATAAAAATTATAATTCCTGTAAAGGTAGATGCGAAAGCTGCTGTAAGAGATATTGATCTTACTCGATCAAAGCATTTGGCTCCGAAATTAAAACTTATAGCTGGCTGAAGACCGTTTCCTATACCCATAACAAATGCCATTCCTATCATAAGCAAGAATTGAACAATAGTAAAAGCTGCAACTCCAGAAGAGCCTACATAAAATAAAATCATCCTATTGAACAAAAAAGTTGTTACACCTACTGCTAAACTATTGAAGAACTCAGAAGATCCATTAAAGGTTATTACTAATAACCATTTCAATTTAAACTCCGGCCTGCCAATATATAAGCCTGGTTTTTTGCTTGTTTTCTTGTGCAAGAAATATACTAAAAAAACAAAAGCTCCTGCTGTCTGAGAAATGCCTGTTGCAAGAGCAGCTCCTTCTATGCCCATATCAAGAATAAAAAGAAAGAACCAGTCAAGCAAAATGTTTGTAATGGCAGAACCAGCCATTACAAGACTTGATAAAACCGCTTGTCCATCGTTTCTTACAGACTGGGATAAAATAAACATAAAAACCATCGGAGTGAAAAAAGGAAGAAGCTGACGCAGATAATCTGTGGCAAAAATTCCCATTTCACCTGAGCTTCCCAGTATATTCATAATGAGTGGCATTCCTAGTAAAGTAATTAAGCTGAGAAAAACACCTATAACTGTTGCTATAGACATGACCAGACCCAAAAATCTATTTGCCTTTTCTGTTTTTCCTGCTCCCAGCAAAATAGCGATTCTTGTATTTCCGCCAACCCCTATCAAAACTGCAAGCCCTGATAATAAAGCGATAACAGGGTACAGAATATTTACGGATGCGAGTGCTTCTGCACCTAGTTTTCTTCCCACAATCATACCGTCAATTATTTGATAGAAAGCCATAAAAAGCATAGAAACAACTGCTGGTCCACCGTGCTTGAAAAGAAGATTAACTGGTGACATTACGGCAAAATCGGACGAGGTTTTATCGATCATTTTGATTTAGCCTGCCTTTCAATAATTTTTTTTGCGATCTTTATCATTTTTTCGGTAGCCAGATTCAATTCTTCCTGATCTTCTGCAGGCAGTTTGTGTATAAAAACACCAAATTGATCCAAAATAAATTTGTCGGCTTTTTTGCATGTTTCAATCCCTTTTTCGCTCAGTCTTAAAAGCACTTTTCTTCTATCATCAGGATCAGGAACTCTCAAAACAAGTCCTTGCTCAACCATTGAATTAATCATGACCGATAGATTAGAAGGTGCTACCATTAAGTTTTGAGAAAGTTTTTTCAAACTGATGTCTGGTTGGAGATTTAATTCGTACATTGCGATATAGCGCTCTTCGGTAAGTTTAATTTCGGTAAAAAGGGATGGCAGCCAGTCATTCATAGTAATTCTTGTAAAAAGAGACAGAGTGCTGACAAGTTCCATAAGATTTTTGGCTTTGTTTTCAAAATTATTTTTAGCAGACATTTTTTGTTCTCCTCCTGTTATTTTAAAACTACGAAACTTTAATAAGAGATTTGATCACACTATAATTGTTCTTAATAATGATTATGGTTAATAACTATTATTATGCATATCTAATTCACTATGTCAAGTAGAAAAACTATTCTGGATTTTAGCATTTGCACAGCGTCAATCATCTCCTCAGGACGATTAAAAGTTGTATAATTATAGTTAGTAAAAATGAAATCTGAAAAAGATTTTTAATTTATTTAGATTTTCTATAGTAGAAATATTTTGACAAGGAAGAAGGTATGTTTAATGGATAGAATTAAATTTGGGTTTTTAGGAGCCGGTGGAATTGCAGAAAAAATGGCACAGACTATAGCAGGTATACCTGATGTTGAGGCATATTCAGTAGCGGCTAGAGATTTAACCAGAGCACAGGATTTTGCCGATAGGCATGGTGTTGAAAATGCTTATGGTTCTTATGAAGAAATGCTTTCAGACCCGGAAGTAGATCTTATTTATGTTGCAACTCCACACTCTCATCATTACGAACATATGAAGTTGTGTCTGAAATATAATAAACATATTCTTTGCGAAAAAGCTTTTACCCTAAATGCAAATCAGGCCAGAGAGATAACAAAACTTGCAAAAGAGAAGAATATTTTATTGACTGAAGCCATCTGGACCCGTTACATGCCGCTCTCTCTAAAAATAAATGAATTAATTGCAAATGGAGCAATAGGTAAAGTTACTGGTTTAACAGCTAATTTAGGATACAAAATTTCTCATGTGGAACGCCTTAGGAAACCAGAACTTGCAGGTGGTGCTTTGCTTGATCTGGGTGTGTATCCGATAAACTTTGCCTCAATGATTCTGGGTACAAAAATAAAATCCATAACTTCGTCGGTGACAAAATTAGAAACAGGTGTTGACGCTCAAGATAGCATCACTCTGATATTTGAAAATGATGTTATGGCTGTTTTATACGCCAGCATGATGAGTAGGACGGATCGAAAAGGCATTGTTTACGGAGACAATGGGTACATGGTAATAGAGAATGTGAATAATCCTCAAATTATAAAAGTTTATAATTTTGACTGGGAGAAGGTTGCTGAATACCCTGCACCTAAACAAATTACCGGCTATGAATATGAGGTATATGCCTGTGTTCGTGATATCAGAGCAGGGAAAACAGAATGTGTTGAAATGCCGCATGCAGAAACCATCAGAATAATGGAATTAATGGATGGCCTTCGTAGTGAATGGGGTATTCGCTACAGTGCTCTGGGAGAGTGAGAATATATTTACTGGCAGATTTTTGCCTATCCTATACCTTTAGTGATCCACGAAAACCCCTGCTGCTATAGTATGAGTCTGCACCATTATGAAAAACAAAGACTGTATCATAACGACGATCACAAAAAAGAGCACCTCCTAGTTTTCTGATTTTTTCAGGAGTTTTAACCCAGCTGGAAGTTTTAGTATCAAAATTTCCGTGCTTTTGTAATTCCCTGTATTCAGCCTCCGATAGGATCTCAATTCCCATTTTTGCTGCCATCTCCAAAGCGCTATTTGAAGGAGGGAACTTTTTCCTTGCCTCCAAGGCCTCTCTGTCATAGCAAAGATTTCTGCGTCCAGAAGGACTTTCTGCAGAAAAGTCATAAAAAACATATTTATCGTCTGCTTTGTCATAATTTATTATGTCAGGTTCTCCACCTGTTATTTCCATCTCATAAAGTGAATATAGTTTTTCCGGATTTTTTTCAAGTCTGGACTGAACATCTTTCCACTTAATTCCCTCATGTCTATGCATGTGTTTCAAAAAGCGTTTTTCTAAAATCGCTAAAATCTCCTCAATTTGTTGATTTGATAAATTAACAGCTTGTTTTGCTTTGTTTTCAGACATTTGCTATACCTCCTTTTATGAACCGCTTCTGATTGCATAAATATTGGTCAAAGTGATTATTAATAATTTTTACTCTACTATATTTTACTGGAAAAATACCGCAAAATGCGTATCGTGTGAGCATATAATAACTTGAATAGATTTTTCTTTGACCGTATGAACAACAATTGCATATATAGAAGTTAATTAGCTAAATGATATATAATTAATTGACTGGCAAAACAAATTTGTTTTAAAAGATAATTGTTGCTTAGTAGATTTCACAGTGATAAAAAGCAAAGCAGGTGTACTATGAAAAAAAAGATATCAAATCTGATTGAGCTTAACAACGACACTCAGACGCATCTCTTTGATGGAGCTGCATTCTGGGCAAAAACAAAAATTAGACTTTTGGTAGCAATGTTGCCTGGATTCGCCGTCTCTCTTTTTATCATTTACCGCTGGATTAGTATGTACAACATAAAAGCGGCAAGAGGAATAAGTCTGGGAGAACAACTGTTCGAATTATTTGTGTTTCTTTTGTTGATTTTTTTGTTTCTGCAGTTGGGTTGCCTAATTGTTTTTTTCTCTGTTAAAAAAGCAAGAAGGTGCAACTGCTTTTTCACAGAATCCGGTATCCCTGTATGGCGCAAAAGCAGTACAAATTTGGGAGATGAACATGATCCTGATTTTATAATTCGTGATTATAGAATCAAGAGAATAAAGTCCCTATCAAAGAAAAGTAATGGGACCATAATCGTCCAAGGTGAAATAGATAGCGTAGAACTCCATAATGATGGTGAACCGAAAAAAACTGTCATAAATGATAAACTCGTTGATGACATTAAAACAAGAAAGAGAATTACTATTCCTCCATATTATCAAAAGATGGATGTTATCTGGAATATTTTAACCACTCATTATCAAAAAGTAGACCCAGAAAAAAATATAATATCTGCCAAAAGCAACTGCTGCAAAGAGGACAAAACTGCATCTATCGACTCAAAGCAGAATCAACAGGAAGAGGAAATCGATGCTTTGATAGCTGCGGCTGCAAAGCAAGATCCGGAGGCAATGTTTAAGATAGGCCTTTTGTATTATGTTGGTAATGAATCATCTGCATTGCAAAAACTAGGCGATTATTATTATGGAGGGAAAGATGTACGGCAAGACTATGCCAGAGCCTTTGAATGGTTTGCCGATGCTGCCGATGCAGGGCATAGTAAAGCCGCCCTCTATGCAGGCAAGATGCTGCAAGACAAAGGCGGCTCTGTTATTAAAGGTAAAAAAGGACAAGCACGAGCTTACTTAACCATGGCAGCAAATGCTGGAGATGAAGAAGCCAGAATAATTCTTGGGCAAAATGAATAATTCAATACTTTATTCCCAGACCTTTATCCTGTTATGTCCTGCTTGCAGTTTTTCAAATGGTCCGGCAAGAGGGTTGATGCCTCGTGAATTAGACAAATAATCTTTATCCAAAGTTATAGGATTGCCATTTGGATCATCAAAAATTGCATCAACTATTCTGACGGTGCCCAGAGAATCTGTGGAATGAATTTTTGTAGTTAAATTCTCTATTTCTTCAGGAATGGTTATTTCCAGATATACACCGTCATTTTCTTCTACGATTGCAACTTTGGGATCAAATTTTGGCAAAACAATATTATTCTGTTCACTATTGAAGGCTTCTGAACCATGAAAATAAACATTGCCGTCAATATATACGGGTTGCTCAATCTGGAAAAATTTCTCATGATCGCCATTTCCTGCGTCAAGAATTTTTTTGTGATAGTCTTCAAACGAGGGAGAAAAATCGTTGTAACCTGCTGTGCCGCTGAAAGATTCTTCTTCTGGTATTTCAAAACCGCCAACGAATATATTATTGTAAAGACGGTCGTCACCACTATAAATAACTGCTACGCCTGCAACCTGAGTAGAATGAGCAAAATGATAAGGTGTGGCTCTGTCCAGTGTTTTTATTCTCCTCATTGAGCCGCAGCAAAGATTATTTACATAGGCGCCTCCTTGAGCAACATTATCAAAACTATAGGTTGATGCAAAAATATTATTATCGACTAAATGTGGCCCATGTGTTACTTCTATAAACAAATCACGATCATTTCTATAATACAAATTGTTATTGACACGAGCTCCCTGAGCCTGCCAGTCAAGCCAGGTTCCGAGGGTGCAATCGTGAATTCTGTTATTATGTATTTGTACATCGATTGCAGCATGTAATTTTATTCCTGCAATTTCATAACCGAAAAACTCGTGCTTAACGGCTATATTATAAATATGATTATTATAAATCTCACTGAAGGCACAGCCCATATGACCAACTATTCCGTTTTGTCCGCAGTCAAAAATGACATTGTTTCTAATAATATGAGAACCGATTTTCTCTTTTGACCAGCCTATCTGAAGCGCACGGAATACTGCTTCCATCTGATATTGATAACCAGGTTTTTGCTGACGCCTTGTGCATAGATTGTGACCTGTTGAGGCTTCTTTACCAATGCTGATAGCACTGCATTTCGAATCATGAATTATATTGTCTTCTATGATCCAGCCTTTGCTCCAGTTTGCTCCGATTAAACCCGGCTGATCAGCGGTTGGCGGAGTCCATGGAGTAGCGGCATGTGCCATTTCAAATCCTCTGACCGTAATATAATTCATACCTGTTTTTTCTGGATAGAAACAGCATTTGCGAACATTTATTTCTACCAGCTCTTTGTTTGGATCAAAATTATGAAAGTTAGCGTAAATAGTAGTAGTTTTATCATCTGTTTCGCAGTACCACTGGTAGATTGAACCTTCAGGATCAAGCAGTTTTTCTGTACGCTTTGTCCATGGAGGATTTGTTCCAATTTCTCTTTTGATCGGATTGCGAATTTCTTCCAGAGATGCTGCTTCATACAGTGATTTGCCATTAAGATACACTTCGCCTGGATGCAAAACTCTATCTGCAGGGTGAATAAGCCAGTCACCTGATAAAATTTCTTTATAGGGATTATAGTCACCAAAAATTTCATTGGATAACATAACTTTCCAGACACCGTTTCCTAAGGCTTCCCAATTTTTAATAATCTCAGAGCCTTTTATTACGACCTTATCGCCTTCGGCAGCCTCATAAGTTATACGGTTTATATTGCTGTAGCCACTATGTGCTGGTTTAACCCATTCTCGGTATTCGCCTGCATGCACAATTATATGCGAACCGGTTTCGGCAATTTCAGCAGCTTTTGATATCGTGCGGAAAGGATCGCTTTGACTTCCGCCATTATTATCATTTCCATTAACTGAAACATGATAAATTTTATTCATTAAAAACACCTCTTTCTCAAATTCTATTGGATATTTTTTATAGATGGCATCTTTCAGCCTACATTCAAGATAATACTGCTGCTTTAATCAAACTACTTAATATTTGTGATGTTATGCTCAAATATTGCTATAATTAGTTAATATCAATATTTGTTTTTAGGCATAGCTGCTTTTATTAGAATAGGTTGGGGCTGGTAAAAATGAAAGATCCGTCTATTTTTGAGAATAATCATTTCTATAATGGCTATTCATATAGCATTTTTTATTTCCAGGAACTGGAAACTTTTCCGTTGCACTGGCACCATTATGTTGAAATCATTTACACTATGCAAGATGGTTTAATATATGAAGTAAATGGACAGACTTATAATATGAAAAAAGGAGATATTCTTTTCGTCTGGCCTGGAGAACTGCATTCCATTATTTATCAACCAAGACCAAATAATACTTTGATGTTGCAGTTTGATTCACAATTATTGACTGATAGGCTTGATTTTCAGAAAATGGCATATCTGTTTTACCGGACAAGATTAATCACCTCGACAAAAGACCTTGGTGCCAGTCTCAAAGATATTTTATTACAGATATTGGATGTTTCTGTTAATGAGAAAATTTTCCCTGAAATTAAATCATGTATGTTAATTTATGAATTCATCTTGTTGCTTGGACAAAATCTATTGTCTGAAGGTAGTATAAAAGACAGGAAAGTTATTAAACACAGGGATCAGGTTGAACAGCAGATGTTAAGAGCCTGCAATTTTATAACGACTCACTGCAATCAGAAAATATCTTTGGAAAATGCAGCCTCGGTAGCAGGATTTTCTAAATATCATTTTTCAAAATTATTTAAACAATATACGGGCCATAGTTTTCCGGAATTTCAGGCAAAGGAACGTTTGAGAATTGCCGAGGTACTTTTGATGGATCCGTCGATCACTGTAACAGAAGCTTCTCTGGAAGCTGGATTTGAAAGCATTTCTACTTTTAATAGAGTCTTCCGGCAGTTTAAGAAAGTAAGTCCGACACAGTTCAGAACAATGTACATGCTTTCTGATTCTGAAGACCGCAAGAAAGAAGGAACATAATAATGAACAACTTGCTTTTAGAAGAGTTAAAAAAAATAACATCAGAGGAACAAGATATATTGTCCGGCAAATCAGAAATCAACAGAACCTTATATATGAGTAAGGAATCCGATCAAATTGACTCTTCGATACTACTTGAGCAAGGCCGGTTAATTACTTTGCGTAAGCATACAAGATTTATTCATTTCCCGGAACATACGCATAATTTTGTGGAAATGATTTATATGTGTAATGGCAAGACCAGACATAAAATAAATGGAAATGACATAATTTTGAATAAAGGTGAGATTTTACTACTAAGCCAGAATACGACACAGGAAATATTTCCTGCGGAAATGGATGACATTGCGGTAAACTTTATCATTTTACCACAGTTTTTTGACACAGCAATAAAAATGATGGGTGAAGAAAAGAACCAGATTAGAGATTTTTTGCTTGATTGCCTGCGAGGAAATAGTGGAGGGAAAGGATATCTGCTTTTCAAGGTAGCAGACATATTACCAATACAAAACCTGATGGAAAATCTGGTCTGGATTTTTGTCAGTCAACAAGGTAACAAAAGAAGTATAAACCAATTAACGATGGGGTTGTTATTTTTACATCTTGCCAATCACACTGAGAATCTGCATGTAGAGCCTGGCGATGAAAGACAGCAGCTGCTCCTTCATGTTCTAAGATATATAGAACAGCATTACCATGATGCAGAATTAAGAAAGCTGGCAGAAGAACTGCATTGTGATGTAAGCTGGCTAAGCCGCGAAATAAAGAAACAATCGGGAAAAACTTTCACAGATCTCTTGCAGAACAAATGCCTTGATCAGGCTTGTTTTTTGCTAAAGACAACAAAATTCAAGATAAGTGATATCTGCCAAAGTGTCGGTTATAAAAACTTCAGTTATTTTCATCGTCTGTTTTTCTCCAGGTATGGTGTATCGCCAAAAAAATATCGTGATAACAAATAAGGACAGTTTTTTAGTCATCTCATGTACTTTTTAGCTGCCTCTTTCTCTATTAAAATTAGTGTTAACAGTTTATGATTCAGGACACTAATAATTTCAGTATTTCTGGTAAAAACTTACAGTAAATAAACTTGGACAGATCAAAATTCATTAAAAGGAGAATGTTTTTATGAGTAACAGATATGAATCTGCTAAAGAAATCTATGCTTCTGTTGGTGTAAACACTGACGAGGCAATAAGCAAGCTCAAAGATATCCCTGTGTCACTTCATTGCTGGCAAGGTGATGATGTTACCGGTTTTGACCATGATGGTCCTTTGACCGGAGGCATTCAGACAACAGGAAATTATCCTGGCAAGGCAAGAAATCCGGAAGAACTTCTTCAGGACATGGATAAAGTAATGTCACTTTGTCCTGGAAAGAAAAAACTGAATGTCCATGCCTGTTATGCAATCTTTGAACCAGGTGAATTTGTCGATCGTGATAAGTTAGAACCAAAACATTTCAAAAAATGGGTTGAGTTTGCTAAAGAACGCAATGTAGGTATAGATTTTAATCCTACATTCTTCTCACATCCAAAAATGAAAGATGGACTTACTTTGTCCAGTCCCGATAAAGAAATTCGTGATTTCTGGATAGAGCATGGTAAAGCTTGCGTACGTATATCACAGTATTTTGCTGAACAGACCGGAATCCCCTGTGTCATGAATATCTGGACAGGCGATGGTTTTAAGGATATTCCTGCCGATAGAATGGAACCACGTATACGTTATAAGGAATCTATCGAAGCGATCCTTGCAGAACCTTTTGATAAAAAGCTGGTAAAACCATGTGTTGAATCAAAAGTCTTCGGTATAGGCGTTGAATCCTATACGGTTGGGTCTGCCGAATTTTCGTTGACTTTTGCGGCTACTCATGAAGGATGTCTGCCACTGATGGATAATGGACATTATCATCCCACCGAGGTTGTTTCTGACAAAATACCTTCTTTGCTCAGCTTTTTCCCTGAAATTGCTCTGCACATAACACGCCCGATTCGCTGGGATTCAGATCATGTGCTGCTTTTTGAAGATGAACCGCGTGAAATGGCAAAAGAAATCGTTCGCTGTGATGCTCTCGATCGTGTTTATATGGCTCTTGACTATTTTGATGCCAGCATTAATCGTATATCTGCCTGGACAGTGGGTTTCCGTAGTTGGCAAAAAGCTTTGCTGATGGCTTTATGTACACCTCATAAACTTTTAAAACAGCTTCAGGATGAAGGTAGATTCTCAGAACTGATGGTTGTTCAGGAAGAACTAAAGACACTTCCCTTTGGGGATGTCTGGACAAAATATTGTGAAGACAACGGAATAATTGCCGATGCTTCATGGTTTGATGAAATCAAAAAATATGAGGCTGAAGTTCTTAGTAAAAGGCAATGATAGATTTAAGGTTTGCCCAATATAATAAATCTTGATTAGAAAAAGCCACTGTGTCTGTTCCCAAAGGTTTAGACACAGTGGTTTTTTGATAAATTTATAGTTTAGAAATAAGATTACACATTTCAACGGCCGTTACTGCAGCATCAAAACCTTTATTTCCTGCCTTGGTACCTGCACGCTCAATTGCCTGTTCAATACTGTCAGTAGTAAGCACACCAAAAATAACAGGTTTTCCAGTCTGCAATGTTACATGGGCAATTCCTTTTGAAACTTCATTAGCCACATAATCAAAATGAGGCGTGGAGCCCCTGATTACTGCCCCCAGGCAAATAACCGCATCATATTTATCGGATTGGGCCATTTTTTGTGCTATCAGAGGTATTTCATATGCACCAGGAACCCAGGCTATCTCAATATTGTTTTCATCAACACCATGTCTTTTAAGACCATCAAGAGCACCACCAATAAGTTTATTAGTTATAAATTCATTAAACCTGCCGGCAACAATGCCGAATCTCTGTTTATTGGCAATTAGATTGCCCTCAATTATTTTTACCATTTTTTTCTCCTTTCAAATTGCAAACCGCTTAAATTTATTCAAATTTTTTGAAACAAAATACTAAGGTATAAAAAAGCATTTTGGAAATTAGTCAGTTTTTGCGTGCTTCATTCAATCAAGTGTCCCATTTTATCCTTTTTTGTTTTCAGGTAAAAATTATTTTCAGCTTTTGCTTCTATTTCTATCGGGACTCTTTCGACAATTTCCAGATCAAAGCCGCTTAAACCGTTTATTTTCTGAGGGTTATTAGTCATAATCCGAATTTGGCGAATTCCTAAATCACTGATAATTTGAGCACCTATCCCATATTCTCTTAAATCAGCATCAAATCCTAAAGAAAGGTTTGCTTCCACTGTATCTTGCCCTTTATCCTGTAGCTGATATGCACGTATCTTATTAACAAGACCTATGCCACGACCTTCTTGACGCATATACAGGACCATACCTCGACCTTCCTCGGCAATGCGTTTCATAGCTGCATCAAGTTGTTCTCCACAATCACAGCGCAGTGAGTGGAAAGCATCTCCTGTCAGACATTCGGAATGTACTCTTAGTAAAACAGGTTCTTCTGAAAAACTTTCCTCACCAAGCGTAAGTGCAACATGATGTTCCCCTGTAATCTCATTTTCATAAGCATGAATTGTGAAATCACCGTATTGCGTTGGTAGTTTAGCTTTAGCAGCATGACTTACCAGCTTTTCCTGCTCGTTTTTTCGTCGCCACTGGATTAGATCGGCAACCGTTATCAAGCTCATCTGATGTTTTTGGCAAAACTCAATCAGCTGAGGTAATCTTGCCATTGTGCCATCATCGTGCATTATCTCACAAATAACACCTGCAGGTTTTAATCCTGCTAGTTTGGCAAGGTCTACTGCCGCCTCAGTATGACCTGCTCTTTGCAAAACACCACCTGATCTGGCAATGAGTGGGAAAATATGACCTGGCCTGACAAAATCATCGCTTGCAGCAGCAGGATTAATTAACTGTTTTATAGTTTCTGCCCTTTCAAAGGCAGAAATTCCGGTATGTACTGATTTGGCATCGACAGTGATGGTAAAAGCTGTACGCATGCTTTCGGTGTTTCTTTCTACCATCAAAGGTAATTCAAGCACATGTGCTCTTGCTTCCGTTAAAGGAACACATATCATTCCTTTTCCGTAGCTTGCCATGAAGTTAATTGCCTCTGGCGTAACCTTATCGGCTGCCATTAGCAGATCCCCCTCATTTTCTCGATTTTCATCATCAACGACAACAATCATTTTGCCTTGACGAATATCCTCAATTGCCCGTTCTATTTTTGTGAACATAAAAGCCTCCTTACCAGTCTTGTATTTGCTATCTTAGCTAACAGAATCTGTCTCTTATTTTCTGGTTTGTTTTGAAATTATTTTTGTTTTTAGTAAAAACCATGCTCTTTCAAATAATTAAAATTGATTGCCGAATTTTTACTTTCTCCAGATTTCATATCATTTGGATTATTATTATTTTTAAATGTTAATAAGCGTTCTACATACTTGCCGATCAGATCACACTCTATGTTGATGTGATCGCCTGGTTTATAACTGCCGATAATTGTTGCTGCTGCGGAATGAGGGATAATAGAAACTGAAAAATCATTGTTTCCGGCATTAATTAGAGTTAAGCTGACTCCATCTAGTGTTACCGAGCCTTTTTCTATCATATATTTCAGCAATTCCGCGTCGGCTTTAATTTTTAAAATTATTGCATTTTGCTCTTGAACAACAGATAGCAGAATGCCTGTTCCATCTATATGACCACTAACAATATGTCCTCCTAAGCGATCGTTCAAACGCAGTGCCCTTTCGAGGTTTACCTTGCTGCGAAGTTTCAGTTGAGATAAATTTGATCTTCTGATAGTTTCAGGCATAACATCTGCTGTGAAACTGTCTGTTTGCACCTCCGTGACAGTTAAACATATTCCGTTAACAGAAATGCTGTCACCCATATTAGTACCACCTAGTATCTTGTTTGCTTGAATAACCAGTTTAGTTTCTTTGCCAAAATTATTTATTGCTTTAATTTGACCTGTTTCCTCGACAATACCTGTAAACATTTTGCGCCTCCTGTAAACATTTTATGAGTGTCTCTTTTTGAAAAAATTAAAATTGTTATGTGTAAACAGGGTAACCCTCTATAAGCAAGTCTTCGCCACAACCAGTAACAGTAAGATCAGAAACCTCTATTGCCTGTGACATTTTTTCTATTCCGCAGCCATTAAAGCAAGATACAGCATTACAACCACCAATGATTTTTGGTGCCATAAAAAGCATAATTTTATCAATTAAACCCAAACGTAAAAACGCTTCATTTAATTTCCCGCCGCCCTCCAACATAATGCTGTCAATTCCTATTTCCCCAAGATAAGATATTAAGGAGCAAAGATCGATCTGTTTCATCTCGTTTTCCACACAGACAACTTCAACTCCTTTTTTTACAAGAGTAGCAGCTTTTTGAGGGCAAAAACGAGATGTAGACGCAAGAATGACCTTTGTCTGATTATCGCAATCAAAAACTTTGCTATCCGGATTAAGGCAATTGCTGCTATCTAAAATAATTCGAACGGGATTTTTCGTATCTTCGTCTGCCATTCTGGTGGTTAAAGAAGGATTATCAAGTAAAACTGTATTTTGACCGACCATTATTGCTGCAATTCGGTTTCGCCAGTGATGTACAATTTTTCTTGAATCAGTTCCAGAAATCCATTTAGAATCTCCTGAATTTGCTGCTATCTTACCGTCAATGCTCATTGCTGTCTTCATCAGAATAAAAGGCAGACCTGTCGTTATATATTTGATGAAAATTTCATTGAGTTTTTTAGCTTCTTTTTCACGAATACCTATCTCAACTTTGATTCCGGCTTTTTGCAGTTTTTCCACCCCTTTGCCTGTGACCAGTGGATTGGGATCCTTCATAGCAATGGCAACAGATTTAATACCTGATTCAATAATCAGATCTGCGCATGGAGGTGTGCGCCCTTGATGTACACATGGCTCAAGATTGACATAAAGTGTCGATCCTTCAAGGTTAACTCCTCTTTTTTTCGCGTCATTTATAGCTGCACGTTCAGCATGATCATGACCTAGTGCCGCATGGTAGCCTTCCGCAAGTATTTTGTTGTTTTTGACAATAACGCATCCTACCAAAGGATTAGGATTTGTTTTGCCCCAGCCCTTTAAGGCAAGATCAATTGCATAATCCATCCATTTATATTTCTGATCATTCATAGTAATCTCCCCGTTGCGGAGACAAAAAATCCCCGAAGTTAAAACTTCAGGGATCATAATCAGTTAATCTGAAAACCAGATGAATCGTAATTCAAATAACAGACTTGCTCTTCTTCCATCCAGACTTTACTGTCGGCTCCGGAAATTATCCGGATCTGCCTTTCGGCTCGCGGGCTTTACCGCCGGTAAGGAATTACACCTATCCCTGAAGAACTTTTATTTAATTATGTTAGAACTATAACACCACTGTTTATTTTCGTCAATATGATAAGTGCGGTATAGGAATGCTAAGAAGTATATTCTCATCAATGTTTTCAGGATTAATGCAAAAGTAACAAGAAATGGCAAATAAAAATTTTGGCGGCGATGAAAACAACATCTTAATTTTTAACAAAAACATTAAACAAATCTTAAGAAATTATACTGCTTGTTTTAATAAACGATACTGTATACTTGGCGTCGGAGGAAATGAAAATGAACGTTGTAACTGTATTTAATATCGTAATCGCCATATTGTTTTTTTCTTGTTATGCCTATCAGATAGCATATATACCGGTATCACTATTTGGCAGAAAATTTTCGAAAATGAATAAAACTAATAGACCAAGAGAAGACATAAGTAATAAAGAAAAACAACTACCTTCAGAAACAAATAATTATGCGATCCTTATTTGTGCCAGAAACGAAGAAAATGTTATAGGGGAACTCATAAAAAGTATAAAAAAACAAAATTATCCAGAAAAAAGCATAAAAATTTTTATAGTTGCTGATAATTGCACGGACAGAACAGCAGAGTTGGCGCGCAGTAAAGGTGCTTATGTTTGGGAAAGGTTTAATGAGCAAAAAAAAGGTAAGGGATATGCATTAGAATTTTTGCTCACTAAGATTGATCTGGCATTCAAGTTAGACAGCTTTGATGGCTTTCTGGTACTGGATGCAGACAATATTCTGGACGAGAACTTTCTCTATGAGATGAACGAAACTTTTTGCTCCGGCTATGAAATTATCACAAGTTATAGAAATTCAAAAAATTATGCTGATAATTGGATTTCTGCTGGCTATTCCCTCTGGTTTTTAAGAGAAGCACGTTATCTTAACGAAGCAAGGATGAATCTTGGCACAAGTTGTGCCGTTTCCGGTACAGGGTTTATGTTCAGTCGCAATATCCTTAGATCTTGTGGAGGTTGGCCTTTTCATCTTTTGACAGAGGACATTGAGTTTACAGTTCATAATGTAATAGGAGGCAAAACCATAGGTTATTGTAGGAAAGCAATTTTATATGATGAACAGCCTGTAACTTTCAGTCAGTCTTGGCGACAGAGAATGCGTTGGGCTAGAGGGTATTTGCAGGTTTTCGGTAAATATGGAAAAAGCTTAGTCTCTGGTATCGCTGGCAAAAGCTTTTCGTGTTTTGATATGACGATGACTATAATGCCGGCAATTGTACTTACTTTGCTTTGCATGTCAGTAAATACAGCATTTGGTGTATTCAGCTTGATTTCAGGAACTTCACCGATTGAGCTTATTCTGCCCTCAATTTTTAATGTATTAAGACTATATTTCGGCCTTTTCTTTATTGGAGCCATTACTACAGCAACGGAATGGCATAGTATCCATGCAAGTATCAGGCATAAAATAATCTATACATTTACTTTTCCGATATTCATGCTTACATATATACCAATTTCCGTTGCTGCTATGTTCAAAAGAGTAGAATGGCAGCCGATAACACACAGTAGAGCAGTTAATCTCGATCAGATAAGGAGGCGTAATATCTGTCTGCCTGATTAAAATCTTATAGGTATCAGCTCGACAAAATCATCAACAGTCCCATCAGACATACAGCAAGCAATTATTTTTCTGCCGAGTGGATGTAATTCAGGAACATCAAACTTAGATAATTCTCTCTTGAAGAAATCAGACAATATTTTAGCACCTTTGTTGAAGCCTTCATCACCTACCTCATGTTGTCTATTTACTTCAAGGAGGTCTTTTGGTAAAACTGTTCCTTCAACTTTTATACCCTTTAGAGAATAGCCAAGCAAAGAGCATTTTGACTCCTTAAGCTGATCTGCGCTGAATTTTGCACCACCACGTCTGGCCAGATATTCGCGAGCGATCCACTGCGACATAAAACCAACCTTATATGCACCTATATGCTGATTAGGTATCAGAATATAGCGTGTATTTGGTGTTTCAAGAATCTGCTCAAGCAAAAGATTTGCCTGATCGACCTGTTTTCCGGTAGCAAAAGGCCAATAAGAACCGATACCTTCACTGCTCATGCCTTGAGTATCCGTAATACTAGGATTATCATGTCCTCTTGGAGCAACCAAACGCCATAACCAAGCCAAAGCCGGAGGTAATATATGGAAAAGCCCAATTATGCCATAAGTTGGATGCTCTTTTGTACAAGGAGGAGTACGAACTCCAAAACTTCTAATATCAATTTCACATGGCTGATTTTCAATATTAGGAACAAATCTCCTCGGCATTATGACTCGAGGATTCGGACATGCTTTATCGGGCGTATCCATAATATGTTCCCATAAAAGACAAGTTGAACCTGGAACGGCATCATAATTCATAAAAATCAACGGGCCTGGTGGATGTATACACATACTCTCCAGATAGGGATCGGTATTATATTTTTTTATGTGATTGGTACGCAAAAACCAGCCTTGTTCGGCATCTGTTACAACCAATTTTTTGCTTTCGTTTTGCAACTTTGGATGACAAAGAGCCATATCATCTGTTACAGGTCTTAGCTCACAGGTATCTGCTATTTCTATATAGTTTTTGTCTTCAGAAATCACATTTTTTGAAAGAAGGATTCTTCCATCTAGTTCACGATGCATCTCTTCTATCATTTCGCTCTTGCCACCGCCGCTGGCACCTTCATGCATAATTGTAATTGAATTATCATAAGGTGTAACGATTTTAACAGTAGAGCCATGAGCTGTTATCCAGCCTTCTTCCTCGCCTATCTTTATTAAAACTCCATAAACTCCTTTTTTGGCACTGGGTCCTGGATAAAGATTATATGAGAACAATTCATAAACGTCATCAAGACGATTATGGACTACCATTTGTTTGCCCTCAAAATGAGTATGGCGAAATGTAGGTGCCAGATATATAATAGCTCTTGGCTCAAAATCATCAGGAATTTTACTTGCAGGAATAAACCCTTGAAGATCTGCCAGTCCTCCAGCGAAAAAACCAGCATTATGCGGCGCTACTAAAAGAGCCGGGTACCCTAATTCTTCTCCACCTGCCATAAAAGGCATCATAATCAGATCCTGACTAGCAAGCCATTCAAAACTTAGATTTCTCAGTGAATCGAAATCATTTCCATATCTATCTTTATAACGCTGCTTATCAGTTTTACCCTCGTCTGCAATAACCATGCAATCAGGATCGCGGCGTCTCATATATAAGTCTGTGTAATTCACTACCGCACCATTCTTGCATTTGGCAACAGTTGCCTCAACAATGCGTCCTTTGCCAGGTACATCATAAGCAACCTCGAAAAGATCATTATTTGCCGAACCCAATGCCATATGCAGCAAATCTTCGCGGCTTTCAGGGATTGTGATTTTCATTCCTTTACTGACAAGATTTTTTAGCTCCTCAGTTAATACAATTTTAGAAATTTCTACACTCATTTTTACTTTTCCTCTCTAAAAAATAAAAGCCAATATTTAAACTCCTTTAGGAATTTAAATATCGGCTTACTAATCGTCTTGTTGCGGCGCAACCCTACGACTGGTCTTCCAACAAAAATAGTGATTGTGTTTACATCTACCGTTTGAATCTGTCTTCCAGATTCTCACTAACAGTAATAATGATTATTTTTTCGCCTGTTTTAGTGCTTACATCAGAATGTGTGCTGATCACGTCAACATCCACAACTTCCTGAATCAGCGCCACAAGATAGTCACGAGAATTCTCAAAGAGCATAACTCTTACTTTTTTTAACAAATCAACTCCCTGACCATTCTCTGCCAATTTTTGTTCCGATTGACTTAGAAAGCCCTTGAGTCTAATGATTATAAGATCCTGAACAATTAAAGTTCTTATCTGTTTAGGACCACGTCCCATGAACTCGATCTCGAACTTACTTACTACTTCACTGATCTTTGCTTCTACTTGACCCTTTGTCATAATATCACCTGCAATTACCTCTCATCGTACCATGTTCATGTGTTTTGGTCAATAGCAACAAAGCAAAAACAAACAAATTATGCAAGTTGAATAATTTACAATTGCAAAAATAGTCGGTTGTTGGCTTGTTGCACGCTTTTGTGATAAATAAAATGAATAATTGTGCCGCGTCATATTCAAAAATGCCATTAGTGAATTTTTATGCTGCCCGCCCGGTTAAATCTTTCTGTAGTAAACATATCTATTTTCATTAGATTCAAAATAACATAGTTGTTTTCTGATATTGCGGCATCAGGCAATTGATGATTTGGTGATAAATCAACCTTAATTAGCTGAGAATCTATTTGATAGCTGCTATTTATATCAATCAGGAATAATCCATCTTTATTCTGTTGCATTATGACTTTCTTTATTCCGTCATTTTTGGCTTTGTTCAGCATAGGAGCAAAATATTCATTGATTGAACTATGAATACCTTCATTCGTTTTTACAATAGAAAAAATAGCAAAAATATTGCCTTGTTTATCTACCATAGGAAAATGAAGAGAATACAATTTTTCATTATTAGTCAGATCATTTCTTGTATGTTCTGGTGTTACCAATCTTACGGGGTGCAAAAAAGATATTTCTGAAAAACCTGTTGTATTAAAATCAAAAACATCAGGTCTTTTTTCAACAGATGATAACAACTCTGGATAATCACTTATAATTGTCGATAAAATTTCTTTTTCTGTTATAGAATTCAGATTCCTAGCTGCATTGTTATTTAGGCTAGGCAGAGTTACAGCATTCCCCCTCGTGACAAGGAGGAATACTACAACAAATAACAAAAATAAGGATAGCATAAGAATACTCAAATAATGCTTTTTCACTTTGGATACCTCAGGATCAGTGCCTGATTTCTGAACTATAACTGGTAATAGTTTCATAATTATTATTGTTATATACAGTAAAAACACTCTTCACGCGGTATGTACCACTTGCAACTGTCTTGGCTCTTGACATCGATCCCCGATGGCTGTTAAATGTTCCACTCCAGCTCTCTTCTGTAACCCACCATAAAAGCACTTTTCTTTCCAGAGTCATTGATATGTGTATCTGTGTTGTGATTCCCTGATAGCCCGTAACTGAACTTTCACAGATGACCTGTCCATTAACTGAACTTATTCTGGTAGAATGATTAGCAGTATAATCATACATCGGCAGAATTAGTACATTTTGAGACCCTGTCATTGTTTCTTGATCAGCAAAAACCGGAATAAACAGAAACAATGATGTTAATAGTATTACGGTGATGTAGGAAAAAAATTTCTTTTTAGCCATATTTGATCCTCCTCAAATTCGCTTATAAATTTATGCCTCTATAAACTATAACGATCGGGATGACCATTTTGTGACAAGATTTCGAAAAAATTTTTTTGATTTTTTTTTTGCCGCTTACAATTTAAATAAGAAACTTGAAAATTTGCGACTTTAGCTGCTGGAAGACTTTATTTACTTATTCCTTAAATGAAGTTTTATTTGCTTATTAATTTCAAATAAGGAACAAATTTAGAAAAATTTGCGTCTAAGCAAATATAAAGCTCGAGACTTTAAAAACTGAACACATGAAAAGGAGTTGTTTAAAATGAAAAAAGTACTTTCCGTTATCACATTATTGGCAGTAATATTTAGCTTTTCCGTAGCTGCGCTTGCTGAACAAGAGATTTTAGAAATCGAGTTGTATGATGTAGTAGAAGGAGTAACAAATGAAATTTTGTTAGAAGATGCGGTGGTAGGTGAAAATATTGAAATTAGTGATGATGAGATGAAAATAGTTTCAATTGACGAAGTATTACTCCAAGAAGAAAATGATTTAAGAGAAGAAGTACTAACTGAACTTCCACTAGATGGTTCTGTAGCAGGTGAAGATATTGAAATTAGTGAAGAAGAAATGAAAATAGTTTCAGCTGATGATGCCGTAGTAGGTGAGGATATTGATATTGGCGAAGATGAAATGAAAATAGTTTCTGCTGAAGAAGAATTTTTAATGGGAGAAAATGAATCTGCCATTGTTTCTGCTGGAGATGAAAAAGCGGAAAAAAATAATACTCAAACTATATTAATAATAGTTGCAGCAGCAGTTCTTGTTGTGATAGGACTATTTATTTCCCTTAAAAGAGTTTTTGCCAACAGAAAATAAAACAAAAACATTGAAAAAGCTATATCCCCCCACTAAATAGTTGATTTTTGTGGGGGGATATTAAAGCTTTCACTTAATTATTCTAATTCCCTGATTATTTTTATAATTTCATTTGGTTTAAGAACCTTTCCATATGAAACCACTTTGTTGTTTATAACTAGAGCAGGTGTAGACATAACGCCATAGGCAGCGATTTGAGCAAAATCAGTAATATGATCAATTTCGGTCTTTATTTCCAGCTGTTTAAGTGCATCTGAAGCCGCTGCTTCTAGTTTATTGCATTTTGAGCAACCACTACCAAGAACTTTAATAGAAGAAATAGCAAAATCTTTAGAGCTCAAATCAGCTTTCTCTACATTTGGGTTTTCTACATTTGAGCTGCCGCAGTTGCCATTACAACAACATTGGTTTGCCTCTTCTTTACTTTTTCTGCCAAAAAGTTTCATGATTTTATTCCCCTTTTCAATTAAATTTTTGTCTTAAACATAATGTTAGACAAGAAGTGTTTGTAAGATATTGAATAGATAGCCAACGATAACAATACCAATTGTACAAATAATAATAAAAACTGCTAAAAGTTTTGGCTTTACTGCACGGCGTAACATGATCATTGATGGTAAAGAAAGAGTAGTTACTGACATCATAAAAGCCAGAACAACACCCAGTTGAGCACCTTTTGCAAAAAGTGCTTCAGCTATGGGTATAGTACCAAAAATATCTGCATACATAGGCACACCGATAATTGTTGCTATGATTACTCCTAAAGGATTATTACTGCCAAGCGCAGTTTCAACCCAATTCTCAGGGATCCAGTTATGGATAGCTGCACCAATACCTACACCTATAAGCACATATGGCATGACCTTTTTAAAAGTTGAAATCATCTGATCTTTAGCAAAAATAAGTCTGTCTTTTTTTGTCAGTTCTGGCGAGTTTATATCAGTGCTGCCCGCGTTTATAATGAAACTTTCAACATGTTTTTCCATTTTAAGCTTTTCAATTAAGGATCCCCCAAAAATTGCGATAATTAGTCCTACTATGACATAAATTATGGCTACCTTTGGTCCAAATATACTCATCAGAAGAATTAATGAACCAAGATCAACCATAGGAGATGAAATAAGAAAGGAAAAAGTTACTCCCAGAGGAAGCCCTGCCGATGTGAATCCAATAAAAAGCGGAATCGAAGAACAGGAGCAAAAAGGTGTAACTGTTCCTAGCAGGGCAGCCATTGTATTAGCACCTATACCATGAAAACGACCAAGAATATTCCGGCTGCGTTCAGGAGGGAAAAAACTTTGAATATAACTGATCATAAAAATTAAAGAGCACAAAAGAATAGTAATTTTGATTACATCGTAAATAAAAAAATGCAAACTGCCAACCCATCGGTTGTTAAGATCTAGTCTCAAGACCGATAACAGTTTGCTAACTGAATCATAAAGCCAGTCCATCCCCAATATTTGATTTTGAATAAAGTCCCAGATGGTTTTTATACCTTGCATTTTATTTGCTGCTCCTCACTCAATTTGAACGATTTAGTATATTAAAAAAGTTAATTTTTAGCGGCAAATTAAATTAGAACATATTAAAGAGCTGCATAAAAAAAGAATATCAACATTACGAAAGCCAATATGATAATAAACTTTATATCGATACATGTCAATGTGTCAATATATCAAGTGGTTTTGAATTTGTCAGAGACTATATGTAATTTGTGATATTATAGATACGCCCAAAGTTTTTTTGATAATATACATCCAGTTGATAAGGAGAAAAAATTTGAACAAGAAAATATTTGTTAAAAAATATGATGACAACAATCTTCCGAAAAGTATAACACCGGAATTAGCAAATATGTATATACGAATTCATGGTGATGATTATCATGAAACCGGCAATACATATTTTTATGGAACAATACGTGTATTTGTTTTTGAAAAGAAACCGTTGCCGGAATTAATTGAAATGCTGACTAAATTGGAAAACCAGTCTTCATATAACTATCGCTTAAACAAAGAAGTTATTACAGTTGAGCGAGTAGATAATCCAAAACTTCTTAGTGGACGTTATAGATTTATTAGAAAATAGTATTTGATGAATTAGTAATTGGATTGATCAAACTTAGGTAAAAATAATTATGAGGGAGGGATTGAAGTGAAAAAAAGTTTTGTAATTAATACACCATGTGAAAATTGCATGATTGACATAACACAGCAAATCAGAGATTTTGTGTCTGAGACTAGAGTTCAGTCTGGAATTGTTCATGTTTTCATACCACACACAACCGCTGGTATCACAATAAATGAAAATGCTGATCCAGATGTTGTACATGACATTCTGATAGGACTGAATAAAGCATATCCTGAGCAAACGGCTTTTCGCCATTACGAAGGCAATTCAACAGCACATCTAAAAGCCTCAGCTATGGGTTCTTCCTGCACTATTTTGCTAGAGGAGGAGAAAATTTTATTAGGAACATGGCAAGGTGTATACTTTTGCGAATTTGATGGGCCAAGACAAAGGAAGTTCGTTGTTAAAGTGGTTGCTGACTAATTAGCAATATCTTGTTTAGTTTCACGGCAATTGGGGAAATTAGGGCAGCCCCAGAATGATTGTCCTGCCTTACTACCTCTTGAGGCTTTTCTTTTTACCATTTCGATATTGCATTTAGGGCAAATTACTGTTTGCTGGGCGTCGATATTAGTTTTATTGTTGTCTGAAAATTCTCCAGCACTTTCTTCGTTTTGTTGTTCTTTAATTATAGATTCATCATTAGATTGAACAGTCAAAAGTTCTGCTGCAATTAAATCTGTTAATTCGTGGATATTATATGTAGTTTTTACCGGAATCCGCACAAGCTTTAAATTTGCATCTTTTAATGCCCTGTCTTTTACCTCGTCTCTTTTTTGTGCGCTGATCTTTTGGTGAGAGCTATCATCTAGCTCGATTGCTAAAACAGGAGATAGTGACAGAGGATCCAGGAGTATAAAATCAATGTGTTTTCTGTTTATTCGATTAAGTAGTGATTGTCTAAGGCTTCTATCTATACCCTTTTGAATGAATAAGACATCCCCGAGATTAACCTTTGGACATATTAGATAATTGTTTCCTGTAATTTGCCTTAACACACCGAAAAAAGATTGCTCTGCTGCTGACAAAAAATTATTATTAACTCCCAGTGGCCAAGGTGTATCACTGTCTTTTGAGGTATTGGTTGCTGACCGTTTAATTAATAACACAATGAATAAAATAATGATTACTATGGCAATCACAAAGGCGAAAGAAAAAGTTTGAATGTGGTTTAATGCTTTCATAAGATTTGCCTCCCAGTTTTTTATGATGTGCTTTTTTGCGCTAGTTTAGAATGTCAATTAAAACAGAAACAATTTCAGGATCAAATTGCTTGCCGGAATATTTTTTCAGCTCATTTGCAGCAGTTACCTGATCTACTGCTTTTCTATACGGTCTTTCATTGGTAATAGCGTCAAAGGAATCTGCAATGGCTATTATTCTTGCACCCAAAGGAATTTCCTTAGCTTTTATCCCGTTAGGGTAGCCTGTTCCGTCATACCTTTCATGATGGGATAAAACGATATAGGCGATATCTTTGTATTCGGTAGTATTTTCAAGAATCGCTGCTCCTTTGGCAGGGTGTAATTTCATCATTTCCCATTCGTTATCATCAAGAGGGTAAGGTTTATTAAGTACAGGTTCATCGATGCCTATTTTCCCTATATCATGAAGATATCCTGCTACTCTTATTTTATCAGACTCAGATTTCTTCAAATTCATTTTTTGGGCAATTTTCTCAGCTAGTATACCTACTCGCTCTGAATGCATCTTTTCCCTTTCACTTTTGGTAAACAGAGTATCCATGATAATATCAATTGTGTTACTTCTGATACTTTTAGAACTATAAAATTTTCTGTTATACATAAATGCCTCAGCTTCTTCAAACACCTTGTCCAAAGAATCCTTAGAATCTCTTTGTATTCCATAGCCCCAAGAAATTGTAATTAATTCCTCTTTTTTAGAATTTTCTGAACTATCCTCAAAAAGCAGATTTAATCTATCCAGATATTTTTTTATTTCAGTTTCGGTTTGGCCTGATACAATAATAGCAAACTCATCTCCGCCTATACGTGCAAGCACATCATTTTTGCCGATGATAGACTTTATTCTATCTCCTGCAACTTTCAAAATTCTATCGCCTTCAAAATGTCCAAAGGTATCATTAAAAATTTTGAAACCATCCATGTCTCCCACCAGAATAGCAATAGGGAAGTCTCCTTTATCACTTCTGCGTTCAAAATCTTCTTCAAAAAATCTTCTATTATAAAGTCCTGTCAAAAAATCATGGTATGCCAGAAATTCGTTTTGTTTTGCTATTTCTTCTCTTTTAGTTACATCGAAAATTATTGAAAAAAGCACCTTATGCTGATCATACTCTATAGGTGTACTGTAAACATCAACAATCTTTATTTCTCCACTTTTTAATCGGTGTGGGAATGTGAATTTCTTTTTTTTGTCATTAAATTTATCTTTTTGCAAATCGCTGATCTCTTCTTTGCACAAAGTGTTTATATCCTGAATTGTCATGTTAAGCAGCTCTTCTTTTGAATATCCGTAAAAGCTTGAAGCAGCTTTGTTTGCTTCTATTATCTTACCTGATGAAGGTTCAATAAGCAGCATAGATGCTTCGTGGTTATCAATCATAGACTGTGTACGGTTAAGCAGATGCTTAAGTTGATCTTCGATTCCTTTTCTGTCTGAAATATCGAGAACTATACCTTCAAGAACTTTAACATTGCTTTGTTCATCATAAATGGGTTCCCCCATTTCTAAAACCCATTTCCTTTCGCCTGAAGCTGTTATTATTTCATATTCATACTTAAAAGACACTTTTTCTTTGATTACACGTCTCCATTCTTCGCTTAAAATTTCGCGGTATTGTGGCGATATTAAATCGTTAAAAGATAGGTCTCTGTTATATATAAGTCTGTCCGGTGTGTATCCTGTAAGTTCATAACAGCCTTCTGAAACAAAAAGCATTGTCCATTCGGAATCATACTTGCAGCTATAAGCCATGCCTGGAAGGTGAGCGAGCAATACGGATTTGCTTCTTTCACTTTCTGTTAAATGACTTTCTGCTAGTTTGCGTGCAGATATATCTTGTAAAAGACAAAGGTGCACATCGTTTTTATTGGAAGAACCGATAATTGGAGAAACACTCATATTTGTCCAGACGCTTGATCCATCGGGTTTTATAAATCTTTTTTCCATGGAATAGAAATTTTTTTGATTTTCCTTGAATTTCTTGAAGTTATTGATATCTTCCTCTAGATCGTCAGGATGTGTTATTTCTGTCCACTTGAGCCCTTCAAGCTCTTGTCTGGTTCTGCCCAAAATGTTTTCAAAAATTGGATTAATATTTGACTTTCCTGTTTCTGACTGAGATACAAAATTTTCATTGTGCACCAGAGCAATACCTATTGGTGCTTGTTCAAAAACACTTCTATATAAAATTTCATCCATTATTATTTTGTCGTTGAGTTTTTTTAGATCTTCGCGTTGTGTCTTCATAAGGACAAAAGCAAGAGAAATGATGATGATGCAAAAGACAACAATAATATCAGGTATCATCTGCTCCCATAGATTCAACTGCCACTCGGAAGCTGAAAAATCTATCCCCAAAACAGCAATAACCTCTTTGCTGTTTGGATCTTTTATCGGGGCAAGAGCGCTGATCCATGTTCCCCAACGATCGGTTACAGGCGAGGTTATAATTGTTTCTCCTGTAATAAAAGGTTGCCAGTAGTCATCCTCTGCTTCGTGAAAAATCTGACCTGGAGGCGAATAATCATCAGAACCTGGAGGCTCCGAATCTACAAGAAGTATTAAATGATCATTTTGCTCTTTCAATAGATATGCAAAATAAATCCTGTTCGATGTGTTTTTTAGGTCTTCTAAACTGCGTTTGAGCAAATTATAATCAGATTTTATCAGATCTTCGTTTGACCCTGACAATTCAGATATTTGTTCGTATTGTAGAAGTGCTTCCATAGATTTAGCTAATTGAATAGCTTCATGTGAAGCCATATTTTGATATCTTTGCCACTCGAAAAGCAAATACATGCTGCATAACAAGACAACAATTATCACAGAAACAGTCACGGTTAGTATTTGCTTTGATTTACTACTATTATCTGATAAAAACATGTTCAAATCCTTTTCTAATTTGCTGTTTCATCTTCCAGAATACTAATAAATATTTGTGCAATATCAGGATCAAATTGTGTGCCGGAACTTTTTTTGATTTCTTCTATTGCTTCTTTTGACGATCTTGCTTTGCTGTATACTCGATCAGACGTTATAGCATCATATGCGTCTACTACGGCAATAATTCTTGAAAGCAAAGGGATTTCTTTGCCATGCAAACCTTGTGGATATCCTTTGCCGTCCCATCTTTCATGGTGACAAAGAATGTATGTTGCTATAGGAGCCAGGTTTGGAGATGTCATGGCTATTCTATATCCTATTTCGGGATGCTTTTTCATTTCGATCCATTCTTCCTGCGTTAATTTGCCCGGCTTTTTTAAAATGCTTTCCGACACACCTATTTTGCCTATATCATGAAGCGTTGATAGAAGTTCAATATGGTCGAGTTCTATTTGAGATAATCTTAATTTTGCCCCTACTTTTTTTGCTAAATACGCAAGTCTTGCTGAATGTTCCTCGGTTTCAAAACTCTTTTCTTGCATTGCCGCTCTAATTGAAGTAATTATGGCACTGTTAGCACTATTTTTTTTGAGTAATTTGCTCTGCTTTAGAAAGTCCTCGGCTCTTTTATGGACTTGTATGAAATCGTCTGTTAATACTTTTCTTGTTTCAGTGCCAAATGCAAGGCTGATATGGTAAGCTTCATTTGAAATCTCAGAATTGTACCGGTCACATGCTGTTTGGATTGAGTTTATAAGAGCAACAGCTGATGGGTTATCCTTTTTAGGCATAAGAATGCTAAACTCATCTCCACCTGTTCGAGCGAGAATATAATCTTCCTTACAACAATTACTGATTATATTTGCTGATGTTGATATGATTTTATCACCTTCAGATATGCCAAAAGAATCATTGATAAGTTTTAGACCATTTATATCAACAATGACAATAGATAATGGTAAAGCATCTTCGTTATTGAGACGTTTTACCTCTTTTTCATATCTTCTGCGATTATAAATTCCTGTAAGATCATCGTGATCAATAAGGTATTGGAGCTCTTCTTGTGCTTTTTTCAACATAGTTATATCTCTTGAAACACCAAGAAAACCAATTGGTTGATCTGATAGATCCCGTATCATAGAAATATTCATACCTACCCAGATAATAGTTCCGTCTGCACGATATTGCTCTAGTTCAATAATACGAGTTCTGTCTTTGTCGCGTTGGCTGTCGTACTTGATTTCTTCAGCTAAAATATCATGAATTTTAGCTAGAGAAGCAGGAGGGAATTTTTCTTTAAGAGAACGACCTATATGTTTTTCGATACTTTCTCCCAGTAATTTTTCGATTGAAGGGCTTATAAAAGTTGATTTCAAATTCAGATCAGTCGTCCAAACCACATCAGTTATATTTTCAGTAATCTGTCTATATTTTTCCTCTGATTGCTTCAAATCCTTCTGCGCTTTTCTTATTTCCTGCTGGCGCTGTAACAACAGATTTAATATAACGGAAGCAACAGGATATATCAGCATTACAGGTGCGGTTATATTTTTAATGACATTAATATTAACAGGGTAGGGCAGCAAAAGCATACATAAAATCATTACAATATGAACCAGCACACTCATCAGATAAACGCTTACCCATTTTAATTTTTTTGATTTGGGATATATCCATTGACGCCAGGCAAGGCCTATAATAGCACTAGATATTATTACAGCTACACCAGGCACAGCCCCTGCACCGCCGCCGATCAATCTGTACATGACAGCAGTTATAGCCGTGATAATTGTGGGGATTGGTCCAAAAATAAGCCCTGTGATGCTTATTAGAATTGATCTGGCATCATAAACTATGCCGGGCTGCAGGGTAAAAGGCATACTCATTGATAGCGACACATATGCCGGCGATAAGAAGACCGCTGAAAAAAGGTCTTATTTTACGGTGTTTTTGAGGAATGAAATATGTTATTTCATATATAACAGACAGTACAAGTAAAAGAGCCACATTATTCAATAAAGCAACTACTACTATTCGCTCCATGCTACCTCCTGGTGTTTTGAGGGCTGTCATTAATGAAACAGAAAATCCTTTTCTATTGTTCCATTAGCTTAACAAAAGCGTCTACAACCTTAGGATCGAATCTTATTCCTGAATCTTTTATGATAATTTCAAGAGCTTTTTGCTTGCGTTTTTCAATAGGTTCAATTCCTTTGTTGAGAACTCGATCATATACTTCAGCTACTGAAATAATTCTTGAAATCAAAGGAATTTGTTCACCTTTGATTCCTCGAGGATAACCCTTGCCATCCCAGCTCTCGTGATGATTATAGATATATTCGGCAATATCAAGTGTATCATCAAATAAATTCAGTAATCGATATCCTACAATTGCATGTTGCTGAATAGCGGCTTCCTCTTCAGAAACTAGTTTGTCGCTAAGCAAAAGATCATTATTTAGTGAGATTTTCCCAATATCATGAAGGTAACCAGCTCTTTCAAGCTTAACCAAATCGGATTCTGATATTTTGAGAATTTTACCGATCTCAACACATAATTTTGCAACAGCACTAGAATGATGTTCTTCGCGCTGGCTTTTCAAATGAATAGATTCCAATACCGTATCAATTAAATCTTTGCTGGTACTTTTGCGATTTATGGTTTTATCTTTGTACATAGCGTTTTCGGCATTGGCCATGACTTCTTCTATTGACTGTGTATGATCCGTTTTCACATCATGCCCTAATGCAACGCTGCACTTAATTGCATCTAACTTGGTTGCCTGAAATTCTTCTCTGATCCTTTTTATTATAGATTCTGTACTTGCACTGTTGGTTTCTGGCAGCAAAATAACAAATTCATCGCCACCTATTCTAGCAATAATATCTTTGTCGCGGCATGAATTTTTTAAGATATTGGCAGATGTTTTTATTAATTTATCACCCGCATCATGACCAAATATATCATTTGTCATTTTCAAGCCGTTTATATCTGCAAATATTATTGATAAAGGCAAACTTTCAGGAATATCAACACGTTCCTTGTTAGTTTCAAAGCATCTTCTATTATAAAGACCGGTCAAAGGATCGTGACAGTTCAAATAATCTATCTCTTCTTTGCGCTGCTTCTTTTCAGTATTATCCATAAAGGTTACTACACCACCTACGATAACACCGTTTTTTATCTGAGGATAAGACCTGTACTCAACGTCAAAAGTTGTGCCGTCAGCTCGCCAAAAAACCTCATCCTCTGCTTGTAGGCCTTGTCCGGATTTTATAGCCTTGAATATTTTACATTCCTCTATAGGGAAAGGGCGACCGTCTCTTTTTGAATGATGAATTAGCTGATGCACATTTTTTCCGATCAAATAACTTTGATCTTTATACCCCAGAAGTTTAATGCAGCTGATATTGCAAAAAGTACAGTTGCCATTTAGATCCACTCCGAAGATAGCTTCTGCTGTGGAATCCAAAATCAATTGCAGTTCGTCTTTTTTTTCGTTTAGCTCTTCGGTTCTTGAATGAACACTGTCTTCCAGATTATCTATAAGTGACTGCATCTCATCTGCAACATGGTTGAAACTTTTAGAAATCATGCCAATTTCATTACTGCCCTTAAAAGTAAAACGCTGAGATAAATCGCCGGCTGCAAAAGCAGAAATAGTCGCCAATAATTCATACACCGGCTTTGCAAGTTTTTTTGCCATGTAATAATATATCCATATTAATAATGTTAAAACAAAGAAAGATAACAAAACAGACCAGAGCATGCTTTTATAAATATCTTGCATAAAAAAAGATTCAGGGAGAGCAGACAATAAAATCCATTCGATGCCATTGATATTTATTTCTGCAACATTTATGTAGAGGTTATTCTGCACGCCGTTGAATAAAAACTGACTTTCACGTTTTTCTAAATATTGATTATATGAAGCTAATATATCTTTGTTTTGAATATCATTTAGAGTTTTTCTTGTAAGGGTACCATCTGAACTCTCTGTAAAGATATCTTTATTGGTTGATGTTGCAATAAGGCTATTTGTATCCTGTTCAAAAATTATTGCAAACCCATTTGTTTTTTTCATAGCTTCCTCAAGATAATAAGATATATCTGAAAGCAGCAAGTGAGTTCCCATGACGCCTTGCAAAGAGCCGGAACTATCATAAATCGGCCATGAGGCAGAGACTGTCAGGTCGTCCATTACGAAATGTTTATATATTGGAGAGAAGACAGGTTTGCCTGTGTCAGCTGCAGCTTTATACCAATCACGTGTACGAGCATCAAACTGACCTGCATCTACAGCAAAATCTGCTGCCGTCATATCATCATTAACGGAGTAGTACCAGGAGTTGCCACCTGTGCTGGAATCATTGCGCATGATTTCTATATCGCCGTTTCCGTTTCTGCGAGCACCATAATATTCACCATTAACCGTGCCATAACTGAAACTATAAACTGGCCCATCGTGAGTTTTAATAACACCAACAAAAAATTTTTCCCGCATTATCTGATCGGACATATCAAAGATATTATTTTCGATCAGCAAATGATTTGTTTCATTAATATGGTAAGGGACATGGAAAAATGATTCTAGCTGTCTTGTTATATTATAATTAATATCTGAAGCCAATGTTCTGGTTGTGGTCTCTGCCGATTTATACCACTGTGTATAAACTAGAAAACCATTACTGAATATTGCTAGCAACATAAAAAAAGCAAAGACGATTACAAGAATCTTCCCGATTGAAAAATTATATATAAAATTCCAAATTTTTTGACTCTTCTCTTTGACTTTTTTCAATTTGCACCACGCTTTAATTAAAAATCAGATATAAAATTAGACATACAATCATTATAACATCGAAAACTGGATTCAGAATAGCAATATTGAAATATCTTTATACCGATTTGCGGAATTGATTCAAGTAGAAAAGTGCCGCTCCTACGGCAGGAGCATATTGCCCATATGTACCAATAATGAGCTGGTCTTTTGCCATTGGGAAAGGAAAATTGTTAATCTTTTTTAACAAAAAAAGGATATCTTCTTCAGTAAAGAATGGCGCCAGATACCCGCTAATAATAATACTGCCGTCGATAATTATACTGAGATTTCTAATTGCCAGAGCAAGCTTATCCAGATAGTCCTCCCATATTCTGACGCAATCTGAATTTATCCGATTCCCCTGACTGCTGGTAAAAATGTTTTCTTTGTTAATATTATTAGGCATATCCTGCAGAATTTTCTGCTCGCATCTTAGATTTTCGAAAAACTCCCTGATACTTATTCCGGCTGCCTCTTCTAAAGCATTAGCTGAACAATATGTTTCCAGACAACCACGACTGCCACAATAGCATTTAGGTCCGTCTCGACTGATGCATAAATGTTCTATTGCACCGGCATGCATCTGTAAACCGTTTACGATTTTTTTATTTATAATCAGGGAACCGCCAAAATTGCGATTTAAAAGCAAAACCACAGCATTGCTTATCTCTTGATTATTCCATAGCTCCAGATAAGCTGCAGCTTTTGAGTCGTGCTCAAGATGACAAGGGTATTTAATGTGTTTAGCAAAATCAGCCAGCTTCATATCATAGTTGTCCATAATTTTTCCATAATTTATAGATTCGCCACTAGCCGAGATAGTTCCTTGAGTTGCGATAGACACCCCTAGAATAATTGATTTGTTCCAACCGTTATTGTCAGCAAAATCAGAGATTATTTTACTTAATCTAACATAGTACTCTGAAGTATGTTCATATTGAAAATCATGTACTGTCGACTGTATTATCTCTCCGTATAGATTAACTGCAACGATATAAATTGATTTTTTTAAAATTCCAACTCCTATTGATATTCTGGCATTTCTAACAATCCTGATTATTTTTGCTTTGCGACCGCCTGTTGAATTGTAGCTGCCACTTCTTTCGATCAAACCGGCATCTTCCAATAGTTTTATGTTTTGACTTACGGTTGATAAACCTAAATTAAGATCCTGCACTATTTGCTGCTTTGAGACCTCGTGTTGATCATAAATAAAATTATAAATATTATTCCTGTTTAGAGTTTTTAGGTTTAAAAGACCCGGGCTTTTCTTCATGATCTGCCTCCACTAAAGTTTGTGTTTTAAAATAGAATACACGATAATTACACTAGCGTGTAAGATTTTGCCAAAAAAAACAACTTATGATTATGTGTTAACAAAAAGATGTGAAAAATTGTGTGCATAAAAACAATAAAGTCTATTGAAACATTGATAATACCAGCATATAATCAATATGGGCTTAAAGTTACAGTTTTTGTCTAATCATAACTTGTTGAAATATTTATGTTCATGGGTATAAAGACTGTTATAAAATCTCTGAATAAAGACTGATTTAGCAAGTTGAACCGTTTTAAAATCTTATATCCATTATGGATATGTAGTTTGCCGAAAGGAAAAGGTGAAAGAGATATGAAGATCAAAACATTCGAAATCAATTATGACCGTAAACAGGTTAAACCGGGAATACTGCATTTTGGCGTTGGTAATTTCCATAGAGCACATCAGGCATACTATACTAATCTTCTGCTTGAACATTCCGATCAGTCACAATGGGGCATTTGTGGTGCAATGATCCTTGAAAGAGATGAGAAAATATACACGGGACTAATAAAACAGAACTGTGAATATGGTTTGACTGTTTTTGGAAGAAAAGGTGAAAATGAATATCGCCGCATTGGTTCAATAGTTGAACTGTTGTGGGGGAGCCGTGAAGCTGAAGCTATAATAAATAAGATCGCAGACCCAGATATTAAAATTATAAGTCTGACAATAACCGAAGGAGGGTATAACCTCGATAAAGAAACAAGAAAATTTGATTTTGCCAACGAGGATGTTATTTATGATCTGACCTTGCCTGGTGATCCAAAGACCGTATTTGGTTATGTAGCTGCAGGTTTACTAAAAAGAATTGAAAATGAGGCTGGGCCGATTACTATACTCAGTTGTGATAATTTGCCGCATAATGGTAAGGTCTGCCGTGAATCTTTCCTTTCGTTCTTTGAAAGAGCCGATGAAAAAGTTTATTTATGGGCAAAAGAGAATATTAGTTTTCCAAGCTCAATGGTAGACCGTATAACCCCTGCTACCATTGAGGAAGATATTGAAAAACTACAAAAAATAACAGGACAGAATGATATTGTGCCAGTTTATTGTGAAGATTTTGTACAATGGGTAATAGAGGATTCTTTTGCCGCCGGCCGGCCCGAATGGGAACGCGTTGGTGTTGAATTTACTGATGATGTGGCAAAATACGAGAACATGAAACTAGGTTATGTTAATTCTACGCACCTGATGCTTTCTTTTCCAGGTTTTATGGCGGGGTACCGCAAAGTAAACGAGGCTGTTGAGGATCAAAGAATTCAGACTTATCTGCGTCAGTATATGGATAGCGATGTTACTCCTTATATGGAAGCCCCACCCAAAACTGATATAAAAAAATATAGAATTACTTTTATGGAACGTTTGCTGAATAATTCGGTAAGTGACCAGCTTGCCAGATTATGTTTTGACGTAGCTAACAAATTCCCTGTTTTTATTAAACAAACTATAGATGCCATGATTGAAGCTGATGCTGACATGAAAAGAGTTGCTTTTTTCATTGCTTCCTATCGACTCTTTTTAAGAAGAGGAGTTGATGATAAAGGGATTGCTTATCAGGTAAATGATCCTGGACTTGTTACTGAAGATATGACACTGATTAAAAGCAATGATCCCAAAGACTTTCTTAAATTATCTTGCATGGCCGATGTGAAATTTGAAAACTCTCCTTCCTTTGATAAGAATTATCAGTATTTCTGCAAGTCTTTTGAAAATCAAGATGTACTAACGATACTTGAAGAAGTGATTGCTGAATAAAGCAATAAAATATTTGATTTTCGATACTCTATTATTTTAATCGTGCATCACATCGATCCATTTTTCAGGGATTGATGTGATGCCAAGTTTAGCACCAAGCAAAGCTCCGAGGATCAGTGCTCTACTAGCTGAATCACCGCCGACCCTGACATTCAATTCCATTACCTTCTGATAATCGTCGGGTTGTTTTAATGCAGCAAAAATAACCGGTAGAGAGTGTCTGGCATGGCAGCTTTGGCCGAGCTTTTCTGCAATGGATGCAGCAGAACTGTCTTTAAACTTAATCGCGGCATCGAAAGAATCATTTATTAGCTTCATATCATATTTGTCTTCTGCTATCATTTGAATTCTGATTTTGTTAAGTAATTCAAGAATGGTTAGAGTTGAATCTTTTTTATTATCTTGAACAATTGTTTCCAAGGTTTTGGCTATCATAACTGTTATTGCTGTAGCCTGACTGTTATTGTGTGTCATCATACTCTGATCAATAGCTGCAGACAATGCCTGTTCCGGATTATCAATCCAATAATATATCGCTGCCAACCTTGCTGTACCGCCAAGCTCATCTGAAGCAGAACCAAATTGCAGATTTTTTTTCAATGCCGATAATGACTCTTTGCTGGCTGCATCCATATACCCGTCATAACTGGAGATAAATCGAATCCATTCTTTTCTGTAAAGGGCAGAATCATAATTGCCTGAGTTATTTGCCAGAAACTGCCATAGATGACGTGTCTGGTCGCCGTAGTGAGTTTGATCACCAAGTTTTCTGTTTTTATGAAATGAGTCTGGCAAAGGAGCCTGAGGGGTGTTATACTCAGGAAATTTTTCCTGAAGTTTATGTATGTCATATATCCAGTGTCCACCCAATACAAAAGCATCTCCTGCAATACTACCCAACCATAGAGCTTTTCTTTTATCATTATTGTTTAGATTACTGATATTCATATCTAAAACCTCCTAGAAAGCCAATTTTCTGACTATGCTTCTAAATTCCAGTCTGATATTGTCTAATTGCTCTCTTGGAGTCATTTTATCATTTTATGCAAAAATAAGCGTAACCTATATATAGGTTACGCTTATTTGACTGAAGTTTAATCTAAAAATCTGTGTCGGCTTTCTTAATTGATCTCTTGTTAAGTATTAAACCAATTAGCAGTAAAACGGGAAAAACAATTGCTGTTAATATTCCTTTTTTTAGATCATTATTGAAAATGCTGGACATCATCCCGACAAGAGTGGGGCCGGCAGCACAACCGACATCACCTGCTAAGGCAAGAAATGCAAACATCATTGTACCTCCGAGCGGTATATTGCGTGCGGCTGTACTAAAGCTGCCCGGCCACATTATTCCAACCGACAGACCGCAGATGGCACAGCCGATCAAACTGACAAAAGGCCATGGAGAAAGAGAGATAATCAGATAACTGCCAAAACAGACTAAACCGCTTAATATCATAAATCTCTGTAGTTTTATTTTGTTGCCATATTTGCCATAAAACAACCGAGAAATCCCCATCATAATTGCGAACATCATTGGTCCGGTCAAATCACCGATTGTTTTATCAACGCCAAGACCGCTTTCGGCAAATGCCGATGCCCATTGACTTACTGCTTGCTCACTGGCTCCGGCGGCAATCATCATAAGTATCATTATCCAGAAAACCTTATTAACCAGTAGCTGTTTAAGAGAGAAACCACGTTTATCATGTGCGATCACATGTCTGATTGGTACTTTTGAGAAGAAAAATGTATTTGCAAGTGGTACTAAAGCCCAGAAGATTGCTAGATAATGCCATTTATCAATACCTACAACTGCAAAAAACAAAGTTGAAACTAAGACAACACCCACATGCCCCCAGCAATAAAAAGAGTGCAGCAGACTCATAACAGATTCCTTATTATCTGTTGGACAAGCCTCAACTATCGGACTTACTAATACTTCCAACAGTCCGCCGCCTACGGCATAGATCAAAACGGCTATCAGCAATCCGTAAAATGGATCTGCAAACAGCTGTGGCAGGAAGGTTAATGAGACAAGGCCGGCAGCTGCAAATATATGTGCAGCAACGATCGAAATTCTGTAACCGATTTTGTCAACAAATCCTGCTGCTAGTAAATCAACGATTAACTGAAAACCAAAATTGAAAGTGACGAGCAAAGTGATTTTAGACAAAGGTATACCATAACTTGTCTGGAAAGTAAGAAATAACAGTGGTATAAAATTATTTATTATCGCCTGTACGATATAACCGGTAAAACTTGCATAGATGGTATGTTTATACGTAAAACTCATGTAAAAGCCTCCATATTAAATAACATAAATAATTTTGGCATAAGACTGAGTATAACCTAAACTTTCTTTCCCGTGAATAGCTGCTGGGCTTGGCAACTATGCAGCTGCCTGGAAAATAAACCAGCCATCTTTGACAAAAAAATTGTATACGCCTCCATGCTTTTCAGTTATATGAGCCATGTTTTTTGTACCAAAACCATGTCCCTGTTCTTTTGTTACTGGGAAACCATTAATAAATAGCGGCTCTATTTGATATCTGTTGCGGATATCAATGCAAAGTTTGTTGTTTTTGGAATAAATACGCAGCTGGATAATTCGTTTGTTTTTGTCAGGAATATCTTTTGAAGCATGTATGGAATTTTCTAAGGCATTTGACAGTAAAGAACAAATCTCGGTGTCGCTAAATGATAGAACAGCAGGTAGCCTGGCTTCTATATTTAATTGGATTTCCGCTTGTCGGGCTTTTTTAACAAAAGCGGATAAGATCAGATTTACGGTTTCATTTTTGCAAAATCTTACAGGGGTAATGGCATCAATATCGGATTGGGCAGTTTGCAGATATTCTCGGATATCTTCTATGCGTTCTTCTGAAGCCAAACTCTGTAAAAGGGAGAAATGGTGGCGCATATCATGCCTATAGGCCATAGCATTTTGCTGAATTTGCCTTAAGGAAGCAAATTCTATTTGGGCCTGCCGAAACTGTATATCCAGCATATCCCGTTCCCTTTGAAGATTTGATTGTTTTTGCGTTTCAACATAGTAGATGAGAACAAATATAAAATAAAAGGTAGCTGTTACAAAAGGTATGAATTGTAAAGCCGTTCGTGTCCCACTGTAAATATAATTGGTATATACAGAGATATAATCAAAGAGGTAGTAAAATGCGGGTATTACACCAAAAAGCAAACAGGATTTTACAGATCTCTCCATTAGATGTCTGGCAGAGTCAAAAACATATTTTTGCAACAAAAAGAACATCAGAAAAGCTGTCGCAATATAACCAATGTGATCCATAGCGGCACTGTCGAAGATTTCACCTGTAACAGCACCGATCCAACGCGGAGGTTGGCAACACAAAAAAGAAACAAACATACTTGTTAGTGAAATCAGCCATGTACGCTTCAAAAACACAACGATAAGAACAGCAACCGGTAGATGAGAAAGCAAGGGATAGATTTTTATCGTTATGCTCATGCCCCAGATCATTAAACAGATTACCTGCCAAACAAACAAAATCACTGTAAAACATGCTACAACTAAATAATTTTTCCATATACGAGCCATGCCTGCAAAATTAACGGCGACAGCAACACCAAACAATAAGGCTACGAAATATCGAGAAAATTCAACAAAAGTTTCTATCATTTATATTCTAAGCCTCCATATGATAATTAAGATATTTTTGCTTGATTTCGCGTGCTTTTCCCTGCGCAATCATACTTCAAAACATAATTAATTGCATTTACAGAATAACTTTCCAAAACAGAAATCAGTTCGATTCCGTTTGTAAATACTGCATATTCGAAATTAAAATTTTTTGAGGATTTATATAAGGTAATTAGCTGTATCATATTTGATAGCTCATTAATATTGTCATCACATAATGCAATTTGCAGCATAAATATATCCGCCTTTTTTAACACCAATTTTCCGAGCTAATTTTAACACAAAAACTAATCCGGAAATATGATTCATGTCAAAAAAAACATGTTTCGTGCACTTGCCAGAGTCATAAGAGACATCTTTATTAGACTGATTATCAGAAAAAATTTCCTTTGTAATAAAAACGTATGCCATGGGGGAGTTTTCATTATTTATCAATATTGAAAACCCTTATAAATTCCTCAATTCTTACTTTTATTTGATCTCTTAAAGTGTTTGTCATAGCTAGTTTTTCGATGTCAGTTCCTGTAAAAGTAGCAGGGTCTGCAAAACTCCAAATTAGTGTCATTGGTGAAGAAGGAAATATCGGACATTTTTGTCCGCTTGCCTGATCACATACCTTTATTACGATATCATACTTTCGTCCTTCTTTGAAAAATTCAAATACCGAATTTGTAGGTTTTTTTGAAATATCATAACCTATCTCTGCCATTGACCTGACAACTATAGGATTTATATTGCCTGGTTCTATACCAGCACTTTCAGCAATAAATTTATCTTTGCCCAATCGATTTAAAAACGCTTCAGCCATCTGGCTTCTTGCTGAATTATGAATACAAACAAAAAGAACTTTTAACATAGTTTCACCTCGACAACTAACAAAAGTTGAATATCCATAGTAATAATTTTTTCTTTATATTAGTAAACAGAATATTAGTTCCTGATGTACAGATAAAGACTTTGTATGTTAACAGTATGTATATTCCATGTTAAGTATTTTTTTGAAAAATTCTTAACATCAGGTCTAATAATAGCCATGCCATTGTTGTCGATATTTGAGATCATAAGTAAACATAAATACTGATTCTTGACCTTATGCAATATATATATTACAATTCTATGTAACATATATATTGCATTTAGTTTTTAAACCGAGGTGATTTTTATAGTTAAGAATAGCGTTAAACTAAGCCGCATTGAAAGTCAACTTACCCAGGAGGAACTTGCTGAAAGGGTTGGTGTAACAAGACAAACAATAGGGCTTATAGAGAAGGAAAAATACAATCCCACCATAGCTTTAGGTCTAAAATTATGTCAGGTGCTGAATAAGTCCCTTGATCAACTATTTTGGCTGGAGGAGGAGTAACATGAAAAATGATGAGAGAGTAATTGCAGAAGCGATAAAAGCAAAAAGTATTGGATATATGATTTTCTGGTTTGGAACATTTGCCGTTTTGTTGTACAGGTGGTTTATTCTAAATCAATCACTTAAAGAAACACTAGACTTTTTCTTGGTTTGGTTAATTGCATCTTTGGTACAATTTATTATTTTGGCGATAAAAGGAACGCCTATAACCTATCCTTTTACAATGAGTAAAAAAGAACAGGGATATTTTATTTTTTTAGTTCCTCTGTTAACAGGGATACTTTCAGCTTTAGTTGTCTTTTTGCGAGTCGGTATGGATCTGAAAAAGATATCAGGTGCTTTTGGAATAAGTTTATTTGGTACACTTTTTTTGTTTTTTATTTACAAATTTATTCTTTATTTATGGGAAAAAAGGAACACGTAAAGCTTACAAAAAATCTAAATCTATTAGCAGTATATCCTGTTTAAGCAAAGCTGAATTGAGGAGCGAATTATGCTAGAGGTAAATAATATCATAAAAAACTATGGCAAAAAAAAAGCTGTTAAGAATGTTAGTTTTAAAGTAAATCCAGGAGAGATATACGGATTTTTAGGACATAATGGGGCTGGAAAGACAACAACCATAAAGGTATGCACCGGCCTTTTAAGACCCAATTCAGGAACTGCTGAAATTTGTGGCTATGATATTGTAGGCCAGCCGCTGGAAGCTAAGTCAAATTTTGGTTATGTTCCCGACAACCCATATTTATATAACAAACTCTCAGGCAGGGAATTTTTGAATGTAGTTTCGGACATCTATATAAAAAAAAGAAATATGAACACTGCAAAAAGAATAGATTCTTTGTTAGAAGAGCTTCAAATGACGAATGATGCTGACAAGCTAATCGGAACATACTCCCATGGCATGCGAAGGAAAATAACTCTTTGTGCTGCACTTTTACACAAACCTGCAGTAATATTTCTTGATGAACCTACAACTGGTCTGGATGCTTCCAGTGCTAAAGTAGCTAAAGATTTGTTTAGAAAACATGCTGATGAGGGATCTGCAATTTTATTCACAACCCATGTGCTTGAAATAGCCGAAAAAATATGTGACAGGATAGGCATTATTCATCAAGGAGAATTATTAGCAGAGGGCTCTTTTGAGGAATTAAAAACAAAGTACAATAATTTTGGTACAACACTTGAAGACATTTTTTTGGGTATAACCGAAAGCAGGAAGGATGGCTAAAAAGAGTGAAGTATATCATGTGGTTTGTTAAAGTGCGTTTTTTTGTCTTAAAAAATAGTCTCTGGAGAGATAAAAAAACAGTTGCTAAAACATTATCAATAACATTGGCAATAATAATAGGGCAGATTTTATTAACTAATATAATTTATAGAAATATTTTTAACAACATTTCTGCTTCCGACGAGATGATAAAAGCACTGCTGAATATATTCTTTTTTGCAACTGTTATATGGATATATTCAATATCTTTTATTCAGAGCATAAGTGCTTTTGTGCGAAATTTTTACAAGTCACCAGATATGAATTATTTGGTTTCAATTCCTGTTCCTTTTAACCATATTTTCTTGATTAAGTTTCTGGAACATATAATTAACAGCACAAAATCAATGTTGTTTTTGTTTTTTCCATTTCTTGCAGCATTAGGTATATGGGCAAATGCTCCAGTAATGTATTATTTTGTGATTATCCCTTTTTATATATTTATAACGATTATACCATGTGCGATTGGTGCTATTGTTGCAATGTCTTTTTTAAAAATCGTATCAGCAAAGATATTTAACATTATGACATCAATTATTGCTTTTGCTATAAATATCTTTTTTGCAATTTTCTTTTCACGAGCACAAGAGATTCTTGAACCTTTTTTGACAAAGCTTGTAGAATTTTTTGAAAAACCCTGGATTTCGGAATTAGTTCCTTTGACAGCGGCTGTAAAGCTTTTAAATTATGCAGTTGTTGGGAAATGGCCTTTATATGCTGTGCTATTTTTGCTTATATCAACTTCTATATGCTTGCTGATTGCATTTGTAATATCAAAAAAAATATACTTTGCAGGTTGGGTCAAAAATCAAGTTGTTGAGTCACAGAACAATAAAAAAAGAACAGTTTTTGTTGATAATTACAAAAAGTCGCATGCAAATGAAATTACAACATGGATAAAATCGGAGTGGAAGATGGCAATAAGAAATCACGAGATGCTTATCAGTTCAGCTTTTATGTTGTTTTTCTTTCTGTTTACAATATTTACATTTATATATGGCAACCTCTTTTCTGACAGTCCGATGGTAGGAGTTTCTTTACTTGTTACAATAGCTGCTATTTTCAATATAATAGCTGTATCTATGCTTTTTATACCAGTAGATACAAAAAAGGATAAAAGTCTTTGGAAAACCCGCTACTGGCTACTTAAAATTTTGCCGCTCGAAGGAGCAAAAGTGTTCACAATACAATGCAATATGTTTTTTATTCCGGGCTGTATCATAAGTTTTGCAGGTATTATTGCTTATTCTGTTTTTGTCGGATTAAGTTTTCATTTATTACTTTTATCGCTTCTGGTTTTGTTTTTTATTCTTTATGGCAGTTCAGCAATATATACTTCAGTCGAGCTGCTGTCATTGTCAGATTTTTTTGAAAACAATGAATTTTTGGGTAATCTTATAACAGTATTATTTCCTCTGGCATATGGCTTGTTATCTGCAGGTAGTATCACTTTGTTTTTGGCTGGTGACATCTTATCTGATATTATAATTTTATCCGATATCAGCGCCGTATTGAGTTTGCCTGTTGCCGGTACTATTTCGGCGGTGACAGTGTTTTTGGCATTAGTATTTCCAAAAATTATTTTTGCTAAGGTATGGGAAAATTTAGAGATATAAAATTTTTTTGTTTGCTTGTTAAGAGTAACATATGCGTTGACTATAATTAAGTAAATATGATAATTTTTTATTATGGAATTACTCAAATAGAAATTACAAATAAAAAATATAAGTATATTACAAAATCTTCAGAGCTGATTGAAGAGAATTTTGACTATTTGAGCTATTTCTTTTTCCGATAAGCATAGTGATCCATTTGAACAGGTGGATCTGGAGGTAGGCGAAGTGGGAAAAGATAAACTCAAGAGAATTGACATAAAATTATTTATTATACCTTTTGTGGCTTTATCATTAGGCTTTGCTTCTTTGTCTTATTTTACTGCTGTAAATCGCATAAATGCACATTATAGTTTTCTTGAGGAAATGACCATTAATGTAGCTGATAGCTATTCTCAAAGCTTCGAAAAGTCTGGAAAAGCACATGATATTATTACTGAATTGCTTGAGGAAAAACTCTTGATTGCAAGTCAGGCAATTATGCTGATAGAAAACAAAGAAAGCAATCAAATTCTTCGAGATATTGCAGAGAAATTTAATATTGATGAGATATATTTATACAACGACAACGGCGAAGTTATCTATAGCACATATGAACCTTATGTTGGCTGGAAAGCTTTTGACGGTCACCCGGTTTATGACTTTATGGTCAGTGATCAGAATATTCTTATTGAAGAAATACGTCCAGATAGCGAAAGTGGTATATATTATAAATTCGGCTATGTAAAAAATGGTGATGGACATTTTGTTCAAATAGGTGTTTTAGCTGAACATATACATGATTTTCTAGACTCTTTTGAAATTAGTAATGTTGTTGATGAAATTTCCGGCAGCCAAAACACTCATTTTGTATTTTTCATAGATTCTGAATATGAAATAGTTGCGAGCAATTTGCCTGATGCTGTTGGGTACAGGATAGAAGACCCCGAAGCTAGAGAAAATATTTCTAATAATAACTCAGATATAGTTCGTGGCAATATTGAGAATATTGATGTATATCAAGTTGCAGTACCTATATATTCAGATGAAAAGTATATTGCCACACTTGCCATAGCTTGGCCGGCAAGGGATATAGATAATGCTATCAGAGAAATCGTTGTGAATGGAATTGTTATATTTGTTGTAGTAGTTATTATACTTGGATTGGTTTTGTTTTATGCGTTCCAAAAAAATAGAGCGAACATAAAAATTGCTTATTATGATAAATTAACCGGATTGCCTAACAAAGAATATCTAGAGGAGTTTTTGCAAAAAGCTATTGCTAATTCCAGCAAAAAAAAGAAGGCTGTCTTGCTACTTAATTGCACTAATTTTAAAACATTAAACATGACATATGGCTTTTCATATGGCGATCAAATACTTAAACAGATTGCTGAGAAAGTTAAGCAGTTATTTGATTCAGATAAAATGTTCTTTAGGTTTAGTGCAGATAGATTTGTTACATTAATTGAGGATTATGAGGATAAATTCGAATTAAAACAGACAGCGCAAGCTCTTGTAAAAGTTTTTGAAAACCCTTTTGATGGTGGAAATCACCATCAATTTGTCAGTGCAGAGGTAGCGATAGTAGAAATAAAAAACGAAAACATAACCGTTGATAAAGTTTTGCAAGATGCAACAATGGCATTGGATAGAGATTATGAGAAACCAAATGGCGCGGTTATATTCTATAGTGATAGCATGGAACATAGTATTAAGCGAAAAGACAAAATAGAGAAGGCTTTACGGGCAATTGGCAAGGGAGAACTGTCCGAAGCATTGTATTTAGAGTTTCAACCGAAACTTGATCTTCAAACCAATAAAATTGTTGGTTTTGAGGCTCTTGCACGTCTTAATCATCCTGAATTAGGCAGAATATCGCCACTGGAATTCATTGCAATTGCAGAAGAAAAAATGCTTATATTTGATTTAGGAAATCAGATTTTAAGCAGAGCTTGTCAATTTGTGGCTAAACTGCGTGTTCAAAATATCGAAAATGTAAGTTTAGCTATAAACATATCAGGAGGGCAATTATTAAGAGAAGAGTTTGTTGCCACAATCAAAGAAAGAATTAAACTATCAAAAAATGATACAATCTCAATTGAGATTGAAATTACAGAATCAGTTCTTTTTGCTAATTTCAACCTTATTAATAGCAAGATGGATGAAATCAGGAAAATGGGAATAAAAATTTCTCTTGACGACTTTGGCACCGGTTTTTCATCTTTTTCCAGATTGCGTGAATTAAATGTGGATTCGTTAAAAATAGATAAATCATTTATAGATAAGATAGGTCATTTAAGAGAAGATGGTTTAATCACAGCCGATCTTATATCTATGGCTCACAAAATTGGTTTGACTGTAGTTGCGGAAGGTGTTGAACAAGAAGAGCAGCTTGACTATTTAAAAGCACATGATTGTGATGTTATTCAGGGCTTTCTTATCAGCAAACCTTTATCTGCAGAAGATGCAATTGCTTTTTTGAAAAATTACGGAGAAAAATAAAATTCAATTTAGATACGCCAGAAGAAAAGGATGCTTAAAATGATTACAATCTTCAACCGAAAAGAACTTATCATGACAACATCGATGGAAGAACAAGTAAGAGTATGTGATATTCTTGCGGCAAAAGGAATTGATTACACCATCAAATTAATTAATCGACAAAGCCCATCTGCATTTAGTAACAATCGCGCAAGAATAGCCACTTTCGGGGAAAATATGGACTATGCATATGAATATACGATTTATGTTCACAAGAACGATCTTGACGAAGCAGCTGCATATATTCATGGAAAAATTAAATAGATTTCTTCATAACTAAATGATGAAAAGTTTCTTGAACCAAATAGAGCATAAGTGAAGTAAAATACAATCATTGCAGCCAAGAACAAAATAGGCTAAACTATATTTGTAGTAAAGGTTTTGGGGGGTGGTTATTTTGCCAAGAAAAAGAAATATTGTTGACAATAATGATCAGGAAAATCAAATCAGTGAATCTGAATTAACTATTATGCAGGTAATCTGGCAGACAACAGATCCGGTATCAGTTCAATATGTGCATGATCAATTAAAAGAGACAGAAGGCTGGCAATATAATACGATAGCCACGTTTATGGTTCGTTTGGCAGACAAAGGATTTTTAAATATTTGTCATCAAGACGGACGTGGAAGAACAAGATTATTTGTTCCCATAATATCGGAAGATGATTATCTTAAAAATCATTTGAGTCAGACGATAAAACGTCAGTTCCGTGGATCAGCAAAAGCTTTTTTTGCTGCTTATATGTCACAAGAAAAACTGGATAAAGAAGAAATTGATGAATTGCGTGAGTGGTTAGATAAACAGTAGACAAAAATGAATGCATTTATATCGAGGCTTTTATGTTTAATAGTATTACATCATTGTTTCTAGTTCTTACAATAGGTTCTATCCCCGGCCAGTTAATGGTTTTGTTTGTTGTTGCTTTTTTCAAAAAAACACGATTTAAAAGTGTTGATGCTAAAGTTAAAAAATATCTTCTTCTAATTAGCTATTTCTTATCACTGCTTCCTTTTTTTTATATAATTGCTAATCAAATATATTCGTCATTGGCTGAAAAAGGGTATACTGCTTCTGCATTTGATGGGGATTACTATGTTTCTAATATATCAAATACATTTTTTAGAAATGAATGGGTGATGCCTCTGGCTTTTTTCTGGTTCGTTGGTGTCATTTTTAATTTATACCGCTCAAGGCGAAGGCTTATGGATTTTCGTGAAAAAGTAATGCTTGAAGGAATAACCTGTTCTATTCATGAGCTTGATATTGATTGTTCAGAGCTGCCTGCACAAATTATAAATTATCTTTCTAAATCAACAATTATCAAACATCCGGCTGCTCAAAGCCCTTTGGTTTTCGGATATAGAAAGAGATTTTTGATTATCCCAGATCAGACATTGACACAAAATCAGCTGCATATGATTATTTGCCATGAAATGACACATCTCAAGCATAAAGATTTGTGGGCAAAACTGCTAGCAGAGATAACACGTTTAGTTTTTTTCTATAATCTTGTTTTTATTTACGCATCTCAGATGCTAGATGAAATTTGTGAGCAGTTATGTGATCGAGCGGCAACTGCAGAAATGTCACCAGAACAAAAAAAGGAATATGGCTATCTGCTTTTAAATATGCTAGAGCAAGCGGAACCAGGAAACCAAATGACGCAAGCTGCCTTGTCAAAAGATAAAAAACAATTGAAAACCCGTTTGCAGGCAATTGTTAATCCTTTAAAAGTTTCACCATTAAGACAAAGCTTGGTCGCTTTTTTGGCAGTTGCTGCTATATTAATCTCTTTGATAACAATTGCAATGATTATTCCCGAAGTAAACGAATGGGATAGAAATCGTCAATTATTGTCTGACATTGTTGTTGAAGAAAATATTTATCCGACCTCTACCTATATCGTGGATTATAATGATGAACAAGAAATGACTTATGCCAATCCGATTGATAATTATGCCTATGAAGATGATGGGATATATGAGACCACAACTTTCGTCACATATGATGAACCCATTATTGTCCAAACTACAACTGTAGTTGACTAAATCCCGAAAAACAGTTAAACTACAAATGTAGTATAAACGCTCAGTCTTTAGGCTGAGCTTTTTAATCGTGTTTTGACGATATAAATTGTCTGATAAACGCCAGTAGCTAGGAAAATAATTATGAGAAATCGGAAAAATAAATTTAGTCTTGGCATAGAACCCAAATATCAATTTGTTTATAGCTTTCTGACTCCAGTTGCCATTATGATAATTGCTTTCATTGTCGCAGGCATTGTTCCTTTTGGCAATCGCAATTTAATGGCTATGGATGGATACGCGCAGTATTTTCCTATGTTGCGAGAATATGTACGTACGAAGTCCGACTGGTCATTTGCAGGCTCGCTAGGCTTCAATCAATTGACACAATCTGCCTACTACACAAACAGCCCGCTTTGGGTTTTGCTTCATTTTGTACCTGCAAAAAACACTATTGAAGCTATTCACTTCATTGTTATTCTCCGCTTTGGTTTAGCTGGTCTTAGTTTTGCTTGCTTTATTATGCGATTTTACCAGTTCAAGTCAAAATTTGTTTTTGTTTTTTCTGCTGCATACGCCTTATCCGCTTATACATTAGCTTTTATTAATCAGTTTATGTGGATGGATATTGTGATTTTGCTTCCTCTTTTAGCATTAGCACTCCAGCTTTTGTGGGAAAAGAATCAGTTCCTTCCGTATATTTTGGTTCTAGCAATTGCATTGTATTCAAATTTTTATCTTGCGTATGTACTCTGTATATTTGCGGTATTATGGTCTTTATACCTGATTTTCCGACAAAAACATTCTGTACAGAGGCGATTGCTTTATCTATCTAGGTTTGCTCTTGCTTCAATTATTTCAGCAGGTTTGGTTGCTTTTATTTTATTTCCTACATATATAAATTTGCAAAACACTTTGGCTGCTAGTGTAGGTTTACCAGATAAATTAAAACTATATCATCCGGTTTGGAAGTACTTGTTGCATTTTTTCCCGTTTCAAAAAATATCCTTGGCTTACGAAGAGGCTAATATTTACTGCGGTTTAATATCCTTCATCTTAGCTGCTTGTTATTTGCTGTATAAGCGAAGGTCGGTTCGCGAAAGATGGATTTTCATCTTGTTTGTTTTGACCTCTTATTTTTGTTTTAATTTAAATATTCTGGATTATCTGTGGCATGGATTTCACTATCCAAGCCAATTGCCTGCCAGGCAAAGTTTTGTTTTTGTTTTTGTCTTGTTGATCTATGCCTATAAAGCATATAACGAAAAAAATTTTGTACTACACCTTAAAATTAAAGGATCATACAAGCGAATAAAAAGCTTTGACCTTAAAACATTGATTGCTATCGTACTTCTTTTTGAAATACTTGCGAATTCTGTTTTTACATTGGCTGCATATACTTGGAAAGCAAATCACAATCAATACATTAATTATGAAACAGAATTACAGTATCTGATAGAAAATTATGCGCCACAAGAAAACGAGTTTTATAGAATGGAGTTTTTGCAGCCTACTCATAATCAGGGATTGCGCTATGGTTACAATGGATTAGGATATTACTCTTCCTTAATGTCTGGACAAAATTATCAGTTTTTTAAAAATATAGGGATGGATATTTATGCTCAAAATGTGAGCACAAATTATGTTGCCGATGATCTCTTGAACGACATTTTTGCTGTACGTTATCTGATTCAAAAAAATGATGATCCAGTTGATATTAATAATCTGAATTTGGTAAAAATTGAAGAATTAGATAAACTGACATTGTATGAGAACCCAGACTATTGTTCGATAGGCTTTGCCATAGAAATGGTGGATTTTAGAGAAGTCAGTGCTTCACAAATAAGAGAACAGCTGGCTTTGGCAATAGGAACAAGTTTACCAACAACCGATGTGAGCTTTTTGGAAATTAATCAATATACTCCTGAGAAAATACAAGGAACTCTATCTGTTGATCAGGATGCTCAATTTATTACAAGTATAGGTGCTGAGGAGGGTTGGAGAATCATTGTGGATGGGGTTGAAGCTAACACTTTCGCAGCCTTTGATTATATGTTGGCTGCTCCAATCACAGCCGGTGAACATGAAATAGAAATAGTATATGAGACTCCAGGAAAGCTTTTTGGTTCAAAAATATCATTTATGAGCATAATCTTTTTATTCGTTTGGGTGTGGGTGGAAAAATATAAACGAAGCTACAATGAAGCACATCAATTTGGATACGTTAGAAGAAAGCCAGTTGTATTGAGAATGAGAATTTAGTAAAACAGATCATCAAGCTTAAATTAATAAGATCCTTCACTAGATTAATCTATCTTGCCCTGAAACACAGTATTTGTATCTTTGCATAGATATTGAACTGCTTTACGCCCTGTTTCTGCTGCTACGGGCAGACCGCCCGGATACATTAAGCGCTGACCGGCAAAATAAACTTTTGTAATACTTTCGGGTTTTGAAGGATAACTTTTCATTTTGTTTCCTTTTGCGATCATTGACATCCACGATCCTTTATATGAATGTAAATACCGCTCATATGTAAGAGGTGTTGCTACATCCCAAACTGCTATTTTCCCGGCTGTCTTTGGATATTTTTTTGCCAGTATAGCAATAAATTTCTCTGCTAGCTTTTGTTTTTCGGATTTATATGTACCGTTTTCTTTGCAATTTTTCCAGAAATCATAGCTGTCGCCCATAATTGTAGATGTTATGGCGGTACAACCTTCAGGTGCGTACCCGTTGTAGGTTGCATAATTATTGATACCTATAATGGTTTCTGACACACCGCCGCAACAAATAGGCTCTTCGGATACGAATGTCAAACTTTCTGGCATATCTGACAAATCTGCCTCTACCCCCACACTGATAAAGGTATTGAGCATAGGTTTCGTTTTTTCGCGCATTTCTTTTGCCCAAGGTTCTGAAATAGGCGTGTCAAACAAAGTATCAATGGCAACAAGCGTATCATTGGTCACTATCACCGCATCTGACAGTATGAGCTCATCGTTTGCAATAATTCCACAAGTAACACTGTTTTTAATCGATAACTTACTCACCTTTTGACCGTATTTTATAGTTCCCCCTAGCATTTCAAAACGGTTTGCCATACGTTTTGCCATGCCTAGAGAACCTCCCTCTGGATATCCTCCGTCACCGGAGGCAAGTGTTGAAATGGTAAAGGTCATTCCAGAAGCATTATTATCGGCGCCTACTATATTTTCAAGCAAAAGCTGTAATAGAGGACTTTTAAACCGCATCGAGAATTCTTTTGATGATTGGTTTGCGTAAAAAGAGATTCGGAGTATAGCTGGTAACATGTCTAAAAGTGTAGATAAAGACATAGAAGACTTTTGCTTCACCTTAACATTCCTGATATCTTGAATAGGCATATCCATTCTGGTGAATTTCTTTAAATCTCTGCATAATCTAATGATTTCTTTTTTATCCTCCGGTGATATTTCTAAAAAATGTTGACGAAGCTTATCAATATCCCGATAAAGGTACGCAATTTGGCTGTCATACTCAAAAGCAAAAAAAGGATCACGATTATAAATATTAACACTATCATCTAAAGCACCCACTTCACGCCAAAGCTTGTTAAGAGAGGTCTTTGGTGATGACCCTGTTAGCCAGTGCATTCCACCCTCAAACAAATATCCTTTTCGTCGCCAGCTGGTAGAAGCGCCTCCTGGAATAGTGTGACTTTCATAAATTTCAACATCAAATCCGCTTTGAAGTGCATAAATGCCTGCCGTAAGTCCAGCAATACCTGCTCCGACAATAATTACTTTCTTCATTACGATTTCCTCCTAATAATATCAACAATCCAGTCGCTTTCAGGGCAGGGAGCACCAGGATTCAAAGCTACTTGCTCTGCTATGCCCTGAATAGAACACCAATAAGCGATTGCTAGTGCATATGGGTCACCTTCCCGAATAGTACCGTTTGTCTGACCTTTCTGTATTAACATTGTTGTAGGCGTATAAATATCAAAATTCAATAAGATTTCTTTAATGCTCTGTGGCGCTGCCTCATTACAAAAAGTCTGACTCATAAGTACAAACATTTTTGCGACAAAAGGATTGCTTTGAATATAATGAAAAATCTGTTTTGCAGTAGTTTCGAAAAATTCAAGTGGTTCCATATCTGTAGGATTCATCATGCTCATAGGACCTGAAACGCCTATTTTTATTAGCTCTTCATACAGTTTTTCCTTAGATTTAAAATAATGAAATAAAAGGCCTACACTCATACCGACACGTTCTGCAATATCGCTGATTTTAGTAGCAGTATATCCTTTCCGTATAAACAGATCGAGTCCGGCTGCAAGAATTTCTTCCCGGCGTCTTTCTTTTTGTTCCTCACGAATACGCATATTGTTGAGTCCTCGTTCATTGAATTTATATTCAATAATATAAACACAGATAAGTTGTTTGTCAAGAAAAAAGATTTGCAGATTAAAAAGATTTTATTTTACTAACTTTTTTTAACAATACAAAATATATGAATATCATAGCCAATCCTACAGCTGTGATCAGTCCCATTAGAACGAATGACAATCTATAACCATATTCTGATGACATGGAACTAATTACCATTGGAAAAATAACGCCGCCTAATCCACATGCTGAGCTCATAAGGCCGGAAGCAAAACCAGGTCTGGCAGTGTTTTCTGACGCACTACTCATAAGGTTAGGCCATATTGGACCTAAGCTAAAACCAACTAAGAGTATAAGTACAAAACTCAATACAATATTTGTGTTAAACGCAAATATTGTTAATGCGAATACTGAAATGAAATAGCACATCAGTAAAATAATTCTTTTATGCTTGTAGAGATAACCGCTTAATATCCTTGACGGAATCATTGCAAACCAAAACAAAGATAGGATATAAGCGGAGTAGGAAGATGATTCGAAATTGAAATGCACAAAAGAGTCAAGGAAAAAACCTACACCTACTTCAATCCCAGCATATATAAGAATTCCAGCTGCCAAAAATAACAGGATAAACTCTTTGTTTAATTTCGATTTTTTTATGCTGCTTGTAGTAAACACCTGACTTTTCTCTTTAACATCTAATAAAGAAAGAATTAAACTCAATAGTAAAAAAATCGAACCTGCTACTACAAAAACAAATCGCCAAGTTGCTCTAGTATTTTGCATTATCCACGAATTTATTATTGGGCTTACTACAGCTCCTAAACTAAATAAACTCTGGGAGATGTTAACGTATTTATTTGCCTTTTGCGGATATAGTGTTGTGAACAAAGATACGGAAATACTCTCACTTACACTGTACCCGCAACCTATAATAAATATCCCGGCAATCATAACAAAATAACTCTGGGAGATGACAACAATTAGACATCCTATCGAAAAAACTACGCCAAAAATACTGACTATTTTTTTCTTTCCAAGACGATCAGCCAAAAAACCTAATATTGGAGGGAAAATAATAATAGCAAAATATTGAGAAGAAACAAGTGCGCCTTGCCTTATACCACTCAATCCTAATTCTGCAGCGATTGGTCTTAAAGCGATTTGAAAGCCACTAGCTTCATAACCTAAAAGAAACATCATTGCGGAAACAATTATTACTGGCAAATATTTTTTTTCTTTCATTAGTATATCCTATTCTGCAACAATACTTATTTACTTTAAATTATGATGTAATAAGCAGACTCTAACCTCGTGACTTAAATCATCATTCGTGAAATCGAAAGACGGTTATTGAAAGAAGATTGTTTTGGTATGACATATCTGCTTTGTTTATCATGCTTCCAAGCAGATTAAGTTCGTCGCGTTTAAAGTCGCCGCCAAGGAGGCTGTAGTAATATTCCTCAAGCTCGGGACGGCGTTCTTCGTTGAATACTTCATATAGATCATCGTAGTCTTCAGGCTTTTTAGAGCATGCCCCTTCTATATGAATGATAGTTTCCTTTGCCGAGTATTCAAGCGACATATTAATTTTATATATTTTGTTGCGAAAGAAATAATCTACTAGCTCACTAAGAATTTTTGATGCCTTGTTCTTTTCCGTTGCCATATTTCCTCCTTAATTTGATTGGTAATTTTTGTTCTCTTCTAACCTGTTTCTAATTACTATTCTATTACTAGATAAAATCTAATTTTCAGAATGATTATCCTTATTTGTCAGAATTGTCATCGTCGTTTTGATGACGATTTTTCAAAAGATCGAATAATGGTACCAGTAAAGCAGCCACAAACCCTCCGGCAAAGCCGTTATTGTAAAGATTCATTCCGCCATGTATATATCCGACATTCATCACTACCGATGAATGTATAAAGCCGGCTGCAATTCCATATGTCCAACCATAAGCTCCGGCAATAGGTGCTAGTGTTGTTCCAAAAAGCGCTGCCAGAAGGGCTTCTGTAGAGCTTGTATCAAAGATTTTTAGCAAAGTTGCCAAGAAAACACCAATAATTATCGGCATGACATTGAGCAGATGTTTACCAAAAGCACCAAAACCAACAATTGTAAAAATCCCGCCCACTGTTAGACCATTTAATTCTCCTCCTATCAGGAGAACATAACCTGTAGACAGATAGCCAAGAAATGCCATATTCACAAGACTAGGTCCAAATCCGGCAATCTTGACGAAATCGGATACCAGACGACCCTCCTGACGCCAAACAAGAGCCATGCTTTTGGGCAGATTATTAGTCATGAGAAGCCCGGCTATTAATATCATAGCAAAAAATGAGACCAACCATATGCCGAGTTGATGATTATAGCCTGTTGCTACAATTCTCGTGCTCTCAGCTACATCATAACCAAAAGCCCTGAACATAGACATTATTGCCATACCTATTATGCCAGAGGTGAACCCAATATTATATAAATTAAAACCCTGGTGAAAAATTACGAATTGGTTTGCTAGTGGTGGAAGTGCGAAGCCGATTGCTATGCCGACTGTGATGGATAGAAAATAAGCAAGATTGACTGGCAGGTCAAACCCAAAAGCGATCTGACTGACAACAGGTGATAATGCAGTTCCGAATAATGCCGGCAAGATATATTGTCCGAATTTTTGTTTGCGCCATCTAGAGTGAAGCCAGACTCCCGCAATTATAGGCCATATATTTATCATGTTTTTGCCAAAGAGTGCGAATCCGCCAACAGTAAAAATTGCTGCGATTACAGGTCCTTCCATCACGATTTTACTAATCCTGCTGATACCTATGCATATTAGCATCAGAAGGCCTGCATTAAAAAATGCTGTCCCCAGATTTGAAACTGCTATATAATCAGTGAACAACACACTAGGTACTATAAGAATAGAAGGAATGCCTCGAATTATGTCTAAAGGTCTATCAAAAATAAATGCTGACAGCAAAAAAACAAGGCTAAAAAAAGAAACAAACAGGTATCTTATATTGTCATTGACATCAAGATATGATTTGCTTCGATGCAGCGAAGTTTTAGGAAACAGTTTTTTCTGAATGAACCCAATTATTACTGAGTATCCTCTTTCCAAACAAAACACCTACCTTCTCAACTTTTATATGCTCCTTTCCATTACCTCTATATTATGAAGTTGTCTGTTATTTTAGCATAGATCCTTTGGTGTTTCCCACAGAATCGTTGAAGATGTTTTGTATAGCAAGCTGTTATCACCCTTCTTAAAATAATAAAGTGAGTCGTCTTTTTTCGAAAATAATTGTCTCTCAACTTGTTTTTCACCATTAAAAGTTCTTTTTTTGCTCTCCACGATAAAGTATTCACAAGAGTTGTCAGGCACGATTTCTTCCGGTACTTTTTCCGTTATACTTGTAGAGTCCTCGATAGTGCTGGTAAAAACGCCACCCTCGTCATTATCCACACTGGTTGAAAACCCTTGGCCGCTTAGTAAATATACCTTACCGTCATTGCTTTGATAGACGGGATTTGTATAAAGTGGGTTTGACATTTCTTCTGACTGAATATATATCGTTCCTTCACTTTCTATGCCTTCCTCCACATTTTCAAAAACATAATCGTAATGTGTATACTTTTCACCATCTGTTGCAGTAAGCTCCTCATTAACCAATGTTGCATATAACCGATTGGCACATTGATTGCTTGTATCCTCCAAAACTCCATCAAATTTTAATATGTCACCAACATCACATTCGAGGTAGTAGCAGATTTTATTAATTGTACCAAAGCGAACACCTTTTGCTTTTCCGCTACGGAGTATGGAGAGATTGGCCTCGGTAATAATGGGGAGGTTAACATTACTGTCGATTAGATGAAGGTGCGAAGCAAAGATAAATTGTAAAATATTAAATATCATTGAACTTAAAGCCGTCACTATAAGAGATAGTTTGCAAGCACCAGAAAGCTTATGCGCTGATATAATCGTTTTGTCAGTGTATCGTTCTGTGGAAAAATTCTTCACAAATACAATAGCAAAAAACACGATTACAATATTGCCTATCAGTGGAATAATATCCACAAGCACACCCAAAAACATAAAAACATATGTCATTCCAAGCAAATCATGATTTCCCCCATTGGATGCCTGCAAGGATTTAATAGAATCTCCAAAGCCAATAATAATGGTGTAAAAAACAGAGTAAGCAATTACAATATTAACTGCCCAAAGCAATAATATAAGATATTTACAAAGCTTATCAAGACTCTTGCCATTGAATAATTCCAGCATCTTCAATATGACATAAGTACAAAAAATGGAGTGCAGAGTAATACATGGAAATGCTTTCGTTGCAGCTAAATTAGTAATAAGGCCGGGGTTAACCAGCTGATACATTACCACAAATAGTAAAACTGACATAAGCGGCAGTAATGCATCAATATAGCTTAGCTTTTGCTTTGATCTTTGTATTATCAAAAATATAATCGGAAGCGATAGTGTGACTTGCAAATTTTATGGGAGAGCGAAGAGAAATAGAAAACCTGAAATCAAATTAACCCATATGTTTACTAATTAGTTCAATTGCAGTATCCTCATCAAGGGGTTTAGCAATCAGATATCCTTGTATTTTATCGCAATCGTTATCTAATAAATACTGCCTTTGTTTTTCGTGCTCGATGCCTTCTGCCACGACACTGTAACCAAGCTTATGTGCTATTGATATAATATCTGCGACTATAACCTCATCTGCGTTCGATAATAAAAGGTTATCAGCAAAATATTTATCAATTTTGAGGCAGTTAACGTTCAATTCATTTGCTCGTGCAAGTGAAGAATATTCTGTTCCAAAGTCATCTATCGATATTTCGATTCCTATACTCTTTAATTTCCCAAGCGACTTATTGATTTCTTGATAATTTGAAGCAAATATAGATTCTGTAATTTCGATGCTTATATTTGTAGGGATAACCTGCATATTACTAATCATACTTAGTAAAGTTTCTATAAAATCCTTCCTTAATAATTGAATTGCTGAAATATTAATTGAAACGCTAACTTTATCATAACCATGCTCTTTCAGTCTGTTTAGAAATTGGAATGCTTTTATCAATATAATATTACCCAAAGGCACAATTAATTTTGTTTTTTCAGCTATAGGTATGAACTCTAAAGGGGGGACTTCTCCCAAGCTGGCACTGTCTAATCGTGCCAAAGCTTCAAATCCACATATATGATTAGATTTAAGGGACAAAATAGGCTGAAACTGCAGATAAAAGCCATTGCTATTTTTGTCTGTCGTGATTTGAAACAGCTCACGTTGGATAGTCTCTTCGCGTATCTGCTGCAATTCCATTTTCTTGTCATAAAAACAAAAACCAAAGTCTCTGTCATAAGAAACAATCGCTTTTTCAGATGCAATCAGTACATTTTTCAAAATATGGTTAAAATCATGTTTACTATTATTATCAAATTCAATTATTCCTATACCACCTCCAATTCTTTCGGCAGCAAGTACGGATTCCAATGAATTTATAACAGAATTACAAAATTCCACCAACTCATTTTTATTATCATAAGCTTTTATATAAAAAACGAATTGATCTGGATATGTACTAAATAATTGATGATTATCGGTGCAAAGCAACATCAGTATGTCAGCAGCTTTTTTTATTAATCCCTGACTATAATAAAAACCATAAGTTGTGTTCACTAAATTCACAGTGCTAAGGTTTATATTTATAATTGCTTGTTTTTTCCCTTCATCAATCATTTCATCATTTTTTAAAATATTTTCTAAATATCTACGGTTATATAAACCTGTCCACATATCATGATCGTTGTAGTATCTGAGAGCATTTTCAAATTCTTTACGATCTGAAATATCAAGAATAATTCCCTCAAGCATCTCTACTTGATCTTTATCGCTATAAATACCTTCGCCCAATTCTAGAACCCATTTACGATTTCCATCAGCAGATGTTATTTCGTATTCAAACCTAAATGGTAATCTTTTAGCGAGAACGCGTTCCAAATCACTCCATAAAAGTTTGCGGTATTCAGGAGAAATCAAGTCATTGTATGATATATCTTTACTGTTAATAAGACTTTCGGGAGCATATCCTGTCAATTTAATGCAACCTTGAGAAACAAATATCATTGTCCGATTGCGGTCATACTTACATCTATAAGCCATACCAGGGAGATTTGAAATGAGAACAGCCTTGCTGCGTTCGCTTTCTGCAATTATTTTTATGCTTTTTTCATTCTCTTTAATCTTATTTTCAATATTGCTAAGTATACTGCTAATAATCAGTACAAATAATGTGCCCATAGATTGAGTGGAAATAGCTACTATATACCAAGATTTGCCATATCTATATATTGCCAGACTATCTAAAAGCCTAAAGTGAAGCAAAAGTGAAGTGATAAAAAACACTAACAAGCTGATGTAGGTAAACGTTATGCTTTGTTTTCTATAAAGCAAGCAAGCCGCTAATCCAAATGCCGAAAGTATAACAAGTAGTCCGGCTCCTAACGGACCAACTACAAACAGTAGCATTAAGCCCAATAAATAAACGCATAAAATAAAAATATATCTCTTTTTCGATATAGTAATTCGATTGCTTACCAGCAAAATTAAAACAACAAAATACGACAGGAGCTCTATAACACCAGCGATAATGTTATTTTCCCGAAAAAACAAGTATGCTCCATAACAAATTGGGAATAGACCCAGGGCAATAAAAAGCAGAGCAAGTTTGTAAAACACTTCATTTCTAAAGCGTTCCAAGTCTTCTTTATTCTCAATATCAGATTTATAGCGTGATGACCCCAGAAGTAATTTAGAAAAGCCGTTATAAAGCCCAGAAAACTTTTGATGAATTTTCTCGTTGAATTTGCTTTTCATATTCTCTCCTCTTCTTGGTAGAATATGTAAGGTCATTCCCAAATTGTGAATCAAGTTTAATACGGTAGTTTTTATTTTATCATTATTCTGTCAAACTTGAACATCAACAGCTTTAATAATGATAAATTTTAAAACATATTCAAACAAGAAAAATTATTTTGAACAAGTCTATGGTCTTACTATGGAGTGAGATCTGCTAAAAGCGACACTCTTCCAGTTAGCATTTTCGTGTTTTACACTTTTTGAATTATTCGGATTTTTGGGAATGTGTGTTATTATTTGAAGAAAGGCAGGCGATTTCGTATGTCGTTAAAAGTAATAATTAAGGCATTTAGACCACTTAAACCACTACTGATTACAGTTGTGTCTATTCTGTTTGCAACGATTATTTCATTTATAATTCAGCATTTTGGGTTTACTGAAGTAAATATTGTCGTTATATATATATTGTCTGTCCTTATGACATCACGATACACAAAGGGTTATAAATACGGTGTAATCGCATCTGTAATAGCTATGCTGGCTTTCAATTTCTTTTTTACAATACCAACCTACACTTTTAATGTGGACGATAGCACTTATATATTCACTTTTGTTATCATGCTATTGGCGGCTATAATGACTAGTACTCTAACAAGCAAACTTATTCATTCAAGTGATCATGCAAATAGACAAGAAAAGCAGGCGCGTTTTTTATATAAAATTGCAAACTCGTTGGGACAAGCGAATTCAAAAGAAGATGTAGCAATACTTGTTGTAAAACAGCTAGTCACCCTGCTGGGCTGGGAAACAACCTGTATTATCACTGGTCAAAGCAAATCTGAGTTCGATCAGATTATCGTTAACCAAATAGATCAAAGCACTCAAATTATTCCCATTAAAGGCAGTCTTGTTGGAGACATCGTCAGTGAATACTATTCATTACCAATTAAAGTACGTGATAATTTGATTGCGTACTTATGTTTACCCAAAAACAGTAAATATAGTGATGATGAAACCACATTCTTAATAGAGTCTATAGCTATGCAAATGACTATCGCAATGGAACGTATAGTACTCGCAAGTGAAAAGGAATTGGCTAAAGCTGAAACGGAACATGAGCGATTGAAAAGCAACCTGCTACGCGCAATTTCACATGACTTAAGAACTCCTCTAACAGCAATATCAGGTGCATCAGAGATGCTTCTACATAAAGCTGATGATGAGGATATTAGAAAAATTGCCTTAGGCATACATGAGGATTCTAGTTGGTTAATTAGATTGGTTGAAAATATTTTAAGTTTGACCAGACTTCAGGAAGGTAGATTATCTGTTCATGTTAAGGATGAGATAATTGAAGAAATTGTTGGAGAGGCGATTAGTCGTATTTCAAAATACTCACCAGATTATAAAATCGTAGCAAAGATCCCCGATGGTGTTATAATAGCACCAATGGATGGGAAGTTGATAGAGCAAGTTATTATCAACCTCATTGAAAACGCTGTGAAGCATTCTAAACCGAATGAGGAAATCTTTGTAAGCGTATGGCAAGAAAAAAATAAAATATGGTTTGAAGTAAAAGATCAAGGGCGTGGTATCAATAAAAAAGCATTACCTCATATTTTTGATCTGTTTTATGTGGCTGATCGAAATACTACTGATTCAAAAAGAGGTCTTGGACTTGGGCTTGCAATCTGCAAAGCGGTTGTTCAGTATCATCACGGAGAAATTGGTGTTGAGATAAACCCAGATTCTGGAACAACATTTCGTTTTTGGATACCATCGACCAATGAGACGGGAGCGAATAAATGAACAAGCAATTTCTAATTGTAGAAGATGACAAGCAGATTCTGAATTTTATTCAGTTTGCTCTAAAAACACAAAATTACAAATGTTTTGAAGCATCTGCTGGAGCGGAGGCTCTTGATCTCATAGATACTGAGAAGTTATCTGCCATTATACTTGATCTTGGCCTGCCTGACATGGATGGTATTGAAATAATCAAAATGGTTCGTGAAAAGTCACAAATACCTATAATTGTAGTATCAGCTCGTGACCAAGACCAGGATAAAGTGGAAGCACTTGATTCTGGTGCAGATGATTATCTAACAAAACCATTTAGCATTGATGAACTATTAGCTAGAATAAGAGTAGTTTTCAGGCACCAAAGCTTTTTAAGTAATGGAACAGAAACAATTTTTAAAATCGGAGATCTGGAAATTAATTATGACAAACATCGTGTTAATCTCGATGGGAGCGAAATACATCTCACACCCATTGAATACGAAGTTCTAGAATTAATGTCTAAGAATGCGGGCAAAGTATTAACACATAATCAACTTCTAAAAGAGGTTTGGGGAAACCATATTGATAGCGATACTCAAACACTTAGAGTTTTCATGGCGAACATTCGCAGGAAAATCGAGAAAAATCCTGCAAAACCGCGTTATATTTTGACTGAAATAGGTATTGGATATAGACTTGCCGAAGACTAAATATTTAGTCTTAATGATGATTTTTGATAAAGTCTTTTAATTTTTATATTTAATTTATAGCCTGTTAAGAAAAACAGGTTATTTTTGCTCTTGTTTGTGCGCATATCTTTAGTTCTTTATGAAATCTTAATGTATCAATTAACACCTTTTTTAGCCGTCTCAACATACAATTATGTTGAGGAAGGTGATAATATGCATTTTTTAAAAAGAGAAAAATCACAGAACATTATAATTGTAGGCTGCGGTAGATTAGGATCATCTCTTGCGACAATGATGTCAGAGCAAAACAGAAACGTAACTATCCTGGATATTGATGAGAATTCTTTCAGAAAATTGTCATCGTCGTATGGAGGATTTACTCTGGAAGGTGATGGTGCTGATATTGATCATCTTGCATATGCAGGCGCTAACTCGGCTGATGTATTGATAGCGGCAACTAATGACGATGATACTAATATCATGATTGCTCAGATTGCCTGCCAAGTATTTGGGATTAAAACTGTACTTGTAAGAATATATGACACTTCTAAGCAAGTCGCTTACGACGATATGAATATCATTTCAATTTGCCCGGCTAATTTATCAATTGAAGAGTTTAAGCGCCATGTACCTAATGAATCGAGGCAGGTAATATGAAAATAATTCTTGTAGGTGGTCACCAAAAGCCGAACTTTCTAGCTAGATCTCTAAAAGAGAAAGGGCACAATATCATAATAATTAACGATGATTGTGACTGGTGCAAAATGTTGGCAAATACACATGAGGTAACATGTGTTTATGGGGATGGAACAAAACCTTTTATTTTAGAAGATGCAGGAGCTGCACATGCAGACATGGTTATTGCCTTAACCAACAAGGATGCGACAAATTTAATTGTTTGTGAGCTGGCCAAAAAGCAGTTTAACGTTAATATTACGTTCGCAATAGTTAATGATCCTAAAAATATGATTTTATTTAAGGAACTCGGTGTAAATAAATGTATCAGTGCAACCCAGATGCTTGCTGACGTTATTGAACAAGAGGCAATCATAGACAATTTAAAAAGCTATTTGCCCATGGAAGAGGGTAAAGTAGTTGTATGTGAGGTAGAAATAGATCACAAATCCTCGGTAATAAATAAAAAAATTTGGCAGATTGGATTTCCAAGTGAAAGCAATGTAAGCTGCATTATTAGAAAAGACGAAATAATAATACCTCAGGGTAATTCTGAGTTGCATGAGCAAGATAAAGTCGTCATAGTAGCAAAAGCAGAAGTAATTGATCGGGCGATAGCACTTTTAGTTGGGAGACGAAAAAAATGACGCGCTTTCGTTTGCTGATCAAACACTATTTGAAAATTGACTTTACTGCTAAATTATTCTTTTTGTTAGCCTTTATTTTGCTCATTCCAATCATAACCGTTTTGTTTAGTCCAGATGAGACTAAATACATTGCCAGTTTTGCATTACCCGCGCTAATAACAATTACTATTGGACTATTAATCAGCATAAAAAAGTATCATTTGGATTCACGCCAAATATTTGGAAGGCAACATAGCACTGTCGTGGTTGTTTTTATATGGATTTATGCTTTCTTGATCGGATCCCTGCCCTTTATATTTTCAAAACAACTACCACCTCTTTTGGCATTGTTTGAATCTGTTAGTGGCTGGACAACTACAGGTCTGTCTGTGATGGACGTTGAAGAAACACCCAATATTTTTTTGTTCTTTAGAAGTTTAATGCAGTATTGTGGTGGACTTGGTTTTGTATTGTTAATGCTATTGTTTTCAAGTGGGCACAGTGCAATGCAGTTGTTTTCTGCTGAAGGGCATGCAGACAAACTTGAACCTAACCTGCGAAGCACTGCAAAAGTAATGATGCTAATCTACCTTGGTTTTACAGCTTCTGGATCAATAATATACATTTTTTTAGGGATGACCTTTTTTGATGCGATTAATCATGCAATGGCTGCATTATCAACAGGAGGGTTTTCGACAAAGACTGATAGTATAGGCTATTATCAAAGTGCTCCGATTGAAATAGCAACTATTATACTGATGCTTTCGGGAACTACCAATTTTGCAGTTCTTTCGTTACTTTTACAAGGGAAATTTAAAATAATCAAAAAAATCGGCGAGCTCAAATTCTTTTCGTTTCTTCTCATATTTAGTGTGCCGATTATGTTTTTTGCAGGACTAAAATCAATGTATGGCAGTATGCAGGAACGAATTAGGATTGCAGTTTTTCAAATAGTATCAGCGTTGTCGACAACTGGTTTTTCAACTGCTACTTTTAATGAATGGAAGCCGGGTATGATCATGATAATTATTATCCTGATGATCATTGGCGGTGGTGCTGGATCAACTGCAGGTGGAATAAAATATAGCCGCGTTTACTTAATGATCAAGTCAATTTCCCATAATCTTAAATCCAAGTTTTTGCCAGAAAGATCAGTCTCCGAAGCACACACTTGTAAGCCTCAAGGTAAAATTTATTTGACTCCCTCTTATACATTAGAAATAAGCAGATTTGTTTTTGCATATCTATTATTATTTTTTGTCGGCACATTAGCAATTTCTCTAACAGGTGTACCGATAGGTGACGCAATGTTTGAATTTGCATCATCTTTGGGTACGGTAGGACTTTCAATAGGTCTTACTAATTCAGATAGTCCAGCTTCAATGCTGATAACTCAAATGTTTGGCATGATGCTTGGCAGACTAGAAATATTTATTGTTGTAATTACAGCTATATCTGTAATGATCCGAGCCAAAAAAATTATTCCTCACAAATAAGATAAATATTGATAATAATCAATAATCAAAACAATATTATTGTAATCAAACAATATTATTGTAATCAAAAAATATCATTGTAATCAAAAAATATCATTGTAATCAAAAAATATCATTTAGTGTTTTCCTTTTTTACCATACTGAAAACATATGTGACTTCAAAATATATGTTTCTGTAATACAATAGACGTATTGAATATTCAGAATAGCAATCTAATTTCCTAACATGAGAGAGGATGAATGATTATGAATGAGCACAAAATATATAACATGAGCTTCGCCAGTGTATATCCATATTATGTTGCAAAAGCTGAAAAGAAAGACCGTACAAAAGCTGAGGTTGATCAAATAATCCGTTGGCTGACAGGATATAGCCAGGAAGAGCTTGAAACCATACTTACAAGTCAGATCAGTTTTGAAGTGTTTTTCGGGCAGGCGCCCAAACTAAATGATTCACGCAAACTGATAAAAGGTGTGATTTGTGGTATTCGAGTAGAAGAGATAGAAGAGCCACTCATGCAGGAGATTCGATACCTGGATAAGCTTATTGATGAGCTGGCAAGGGGCAAGGCGATGGAAAAGATTCTGCGCAAGTGATAGTAAAAAGTACAAGATCTAATTTTGGCCCTCCCATTGCCCCTAGGCTGTATTAATAATACTTATATATGCTCACAGAGATATTATGCAGGGAAACGGACAAATTACTTTGGCAAAAATCTTTTTTTGCTTGCTGGAACTATTTTTTCTGTAGAGTCCTTTGGCTCTTATGTCTTCATATCTATGCAGGTTCAATGATTTCTCGCTTTTTGACTAAAACCACCTATTCTTTTTGAAAAAAACGATTGTCAATACGAATATTATAATGCTGATAATAATGACTAATGGATAACTCCAAATCCAACTATACTCAGGCATCTGCAAATTCATACCATACCACCCCACAATGAGTGTCAATGGCAAAAAAATCACAGTTACTACCGTGAATAACCGCATTATTCTATTTAGACTTATATCAGTTTCTGCTTCATATGATTCTCGAACCTGGGTAACATATTCTCGAAGAACCAATATATTTTTTAATAGTCTCTCAATACGACGGGTGAATAAAGTAAACAGCTTCGTATTATCCTCATCAATCAGTCTATACTTGGACTCTTGTATATCATCTGAAATATGCTGCAGTTGTTCGTAAAAACGCTTAAATATCAAAAGTTTTTTTTGTAAGACAAGAATTCTGTCCGGACCAATATTTTTTCTTTCCGTTAAGAAAGCGTTTTCCAAAAAGGCTATCTCATCCTCAATTAACTCATGTTGCTCTATATGTCCGACAATAGTTTTCTCAACAAAAGTAATAAACAGGTTGCTGATGCTTGTCTTCATATAAGTTGGCACTGTTATGAATTCGCTGATTGTTGAATTAATTCTATCGGCATTATCATGAATAAAAACAAGCAGATTATTTCCAGCACAAATGCAAACCTTATCACTTGATTCATTGATGTTATCTTTATCCAAAAATAAAACACCAATATAGTCAATAGAATCGTGATGGTCAAAAGTAAAAGCCTTTCGCTGAAGGCATTTAAGGATAATAGTTTTATCCAAATTTAAAGTGCTGTCTAGATGCATAATACTTTCGATATCCATCATGCAAATAAACAGTTTATTCGAGTTCACATTGACTAAATTAGCTTTATGCCACGAGCCTTTATCAAATATAAAAATCACGAAATCACCTGCTTTTATCTTGCTAAAACGTCTTTTCATATCACTGATTCAAAATTACCTCAGGTACGTTTTCTCCCAAGATATCCTCTATTTTAGCTTTGAAATTTGGGTTTTCCCACATCAGCATAACATAATAGGTAGCACAGAGACATCATAAAAATCTATATGAGGAACAGTATTATCGATATCTGTCTGGTTTACTGTAGCTTTTCAAATCATTAGGAACAAAAAACAATAAATTGAGGACATATTTAGTTTTAAATTAGTTTTCTTATCTTATACTTGTTCATCAGGGTCAGGCATGCAATTAGTATTTGTTTATTATTAAAATTAAACAAAAATATATATAGAATATTATGCAAGCAATTTAGGAGGAATCTTACACGATGTCCAGTGAACTCTATTTAGAAATTATTGAAAATTTATACGATGGCATATATTTCGTTGATCAAGAAAGACGCATTACATTTTGGAACAAAGCTGCAGAAAAAATTACAGGGTATAGAAAAAAAGACATTTTGGGTAAATTGTGTCAAGATAATTTGTTAAATCATATTGATTGTGAAGGTCATCCTTTATGTCTCTTAAGTTGCCCACTGTATAGAACTCTCGTTGATGGTAAACAAAGAAAAGACAATGTTTTATTACGGCATAAAAATGGACATCGCATACCTATTTTAGTAAACATATTTCCTATAAAAGAAGGATCCACTATAGTAGGTGCAGTGGAAATATTCACCCCTAAGTCCACAATTGTATATGAAGATGATTTTGTTGAAAAATTATCAGATTTAGCAATGATTGATGAACTTACTCAACTTGCAAACCGAAGGAAAATAGAAAGTTATCTTGAATATACTTTCCATGAAATGATAAAATTCCAAAAAAAATTTTGCATTATATTCTTAGATATAGATGATTTTAGTGTATTCAATAATTTATACGGTCATAAAACAGGAGATAAAGTACTCCAAAATATTTCTAAATCCATTCTTCTTAGCATAAGAAAAAATGATATTTTCGGACGTTGGGGCGGTGAGGAATTTATCGGTATATATGAAATTGAAAATGATCAAGATGCTGTGCTAATTGCAGAAAAAGTCAAAGTATTGATATCTAATACTGAAATTACATATAAGGGTAATAATCTTTCTGTAACTGCATCTTTAGGTGTGACTTTGGTTAAAACAATTGATACGATAAAATCATTAATTGACCGTGCTGATTCTTTAATGTACCAAAGCAAAACAAACGGCAAAAACTGTGTTTCTTCAGATATTTTATAAGCTATATATAAATATTAAGTTTTCGCGGATAACAAGTAAAAAACATTTTAAAGCCATAGAGAGGATGTTTTTCTATGATTAAAAAAAATCTTTCAGCAAACTTGATGGAACAAATAGTCGATTGTAAACTTTCACAAATTATAAAATTATCAAAAATGTGTACTTGCAAACAATGTTGTGCTGATTTGCGAGCATTGGTATTGAACAATCTTCCTCCCCAATATGTAGCTTCACACATAGACGAGATCATAACAAGTTTTGATCTTTCAACTAATCAAATACAAGCAGATGTTACAAAAGAAATAATGTTTGCAATAAAAAAATTATCTGAAAATCCTCGTCATTGAGACTAATAAAAATAGTCTCAAGAAAAAGCATAATGCCTTTTATAGTCTGTCTAATATCATAAGTTTTTTATTAAGCAATTTATCTATTGATAATTTTGCTATGGACATAGATGGTGAAAATCATTAAATTTCTAAGTGTCCATTTGTGGTTCTGAAGAAGCTCTAGGAAAACAAAGTTTGATTTTAAAAATTCTATTCACCTGATCCGGTTCTATGAATAGCAATCCGCCTAAAGATTCAACTGTATCTTTCACAATTCGCAAGCCAAAACCATGATAATCTCTATTTTCTTTGGTGCTTTCTAAATCGCCATTTTTAATTATTAATTTGCCATCAAAAGAGTTGGAAAATTCAACAACTATCCACTCGCTAATACCACTGCTTTTGATTTCAATAAAACGTTCTTGACCAAACAATTTATCACAAGCATCGATTGCATTATCTACTAGATTAGAAAAAATATGGATGATTTTTAAATCGGTCATGGCAATTATTTTTGGCATGTGAACATGTGCTGAAAAGCAAATGTTTTTTTCTTCGCAAACATTTGCTGCGTCCTGAAAAATAGCATCTAACAATATATTATCAGAATAATTTTTGTGATTAAGTACTTCTTTTTGGATAGTATCGTGAATACTATCCAATACTTGTGAAGCTTTTTTATACTCTTGATTACGCAATAAGTTTTTTACAGAAATCATAAATTTTTCATGCTCATGCCGAAATATTCTATAATTTTCCGTGAATTTTTTGTACGATTGATAATGTCGAACTTGGCGAGAAAGTTGTTCTTGTAATTTATAGTTATGTAATTCGTACTCAAGCAATTCGGATACTTTTGATGTATGGCTAAAGACAAACATTAACCAAATTTTACTTATAATACAAGATCCTAGATACAAGGAAGAGAGCCAATATTGATTTATATCATCATGATATCGCCCGTCATTTATGAGTGTAAGAAATATTAACTGGAAAATTAGATAAATCACTACAAATCTAAGTTGAGACCTGTTATTAACTAAGTTTTTAGCTTTGCTATTTGATAGTATTGTCTTATTAATGAAAATATAAAACAGTATTGAAAGAGACACAGAGAACAAAAAAATTACATCATAGTAATTATCATTTTCTATAACATCTTTTATACTTATATTCAAAAAAATTGAATATATAGACATTACAATTCCGCGACTGCTATATAATGAGAACATATATATGCTACCTGCATAAAGATTTTGAATACGATTACCTTTGAAAATCAAAAAAAATGAAGTAATCATAGAACCCATCATGAGATAAACACCAAATTGATTTTCCCAAAAAAAGTAGTACATTATAGAAACGAAAACATTAATAGAAATTGCAAATATATAGATAAACCAATGATTTGTTTTAAGTGTAAATATTGTTTTAAAATATAAAAGCACAAAGATACTATAAAAAACAAGGGAAATAAGCCCTAAAAAATGCATATTCGCTTCCTCTATTCGTTAAAATCATGAATACTAGCACGATGGATATATTCTTTAAACTGCTGTTTTAGTTGATTAATATATGTTATACCAATTGGAATTTCTATGCCCGTTTTTAAACTGACACTATTTTGCCCAAAACTTACTATATAGTTTAAACTTACAATATAAGATCGATGGATTCGAACAAAATCCTTGTGTAAGAGTTGGCCGTCTAATTGTTTCATTGTTGAATAAAAACTGAAAGTTTCACTACCATTGTAATGAACTTTTACAATCCTTTTCCAAATTTCAAAATATGCTATTTCGTTTATTGGAATTAGTTTTTGTACATTGCCGGATTTACAAACAAACATATCTGTTGCTTTTTTCTTAGCCAAAGCAACGACACGGAGAAAAACTTCTTCAAACCTTGCCAAAGAAGTTGTATCTTTTAGTAAATAGTTGATTGGTGAAATATCATAAGCATCGAAAACATAATCTTTAGTTGTAGTAAAATAAATAATTTCTGATTCACAACCTAGTTCCCTGAGTTTTTTTCCTGTGCTAATTCCGTTTAGCTTTCCCATGAGTACATCCAGATATATTATATCTGCGTAATCTGTAGAATTGGAAAGGTTAAAAAGCAAAGCTTCTCCACTATTAAAAGAAGAAATTGTAATCTCAATATTATTTTTTTGGGCTATTGTTTTAAGTGTTTTTCCGTATTGGTTAATAGTTTCTTGATCATCATCACAAATATATACTTTTAACACAATCATTCCCCCGACTTTCATGTTGCATCGAAAACTCTTTGTTAATTATGACAAGAATTGAGTTTGCTCTTCAATTTAAGGCATGGATTATAGGACGGTCGTCCCATAATTAATTGCTCTATCTGCCTAAATCTAAGCCGATTAAAATCAAGACCTTCAACATACTATATAGTATTACCCTTGCAAAATGACTGTTGCCAGTATTTTTAGTTATTTAAATTATATCATTGCTATATAATAATTACATTTACTTTCGATGGACTAAATAATGGAGATAAAATAGTCATTGATATCGAAACTGTGGGGGATTACATGGAAGCAAATAATAATTTGCAGAGTTTTCGGAAACAGCAACCGGTAATGCCTGAGAAAGCGATCTACATAAGCGTCAGCCTTCCGGGTGGCGTTTGGCATATCGAGTATTTTTAGCAGATGTGGGATCTGGGTAATACGACATTTTTCTGGTATCATAATAGTGAATCATTTAATTTAAGTAGTTGATGGGGAATTGCGGTCATGATTGAAAACTTGAATGCACTGTCTTTTGGACATTATGGAAGGGTTTTTAAGGAGGCCGATATTAGCGCGGTTGAATTGCTTACCGCGGTTCGGCCGCCTGTTGATATTATGCCCGTACCCCTCGCCACGCCCGGGATCGCCGCTGCGCCCACTCCTACTACGCCCGCAGCCGTCATGCCCGCCGATAACGACCTATATTCTGGGATATTAAGCTTTGCCGAATCAAACAATATGATCTACAAAGTGGTTGGCGGTTCGCTGCTGCTCGACATTATCGAAGGACAGGCAGTTCTTATAGTCTCCAAATCGGAAGAAATGCTCGATTCTCAAATGTTTTTGCTCGATAAGCGAGCCGAGATATACGAGAACGTATGCCTGTGTATCTACGCGATGTTCGGAACCTGCAGGGTCTCGGTTTGCCATGGTGCAGGAGCTCAGCTGAGAGAGTTGAGTCCGATCGATGACGCAGCATTACTGTATCGCGAAAACCTACGTCTTTTGCCGGCGATAGAATTAAAAGGAATAAATACTCTTTTCTATCAGGAGAAGGATCCGGGCTTCTATTTCAAAGGCGAAGTTCATTCTTTTTGGGAGCTGACTTATATTGACAAAGAAAGCATGATTACCAACATCGATGGCATCACTTATAGTCTGAAAAAAGGTGATGTGATTTTCTATGGACCGGGTCAGCACCATTCGCAAATGGCCGAGCATGATGTCGCCGTAAGCTTCGTAACTGTGACTTTTGACATGGACATACAGAATCCGGAGACCATACAGAATAAGGTTTTCCAGATTTCGCGCGAACAGGCAAATCTGCTTGACAAAGTCCTCTATGAACGCGAGCACAGCCTGTTCTTCTCGGAGGACCTCATCCTCTGCTATCTAAAAGAACTCATTATTACCATGATTCGAGCCGATCGGCTCAACTATTCAGAGGTCTCGCTCGATAGTCAGCTACGTTTGAACATCGAGAATCATGTAGCCGACGCCGCCGGCGAGTTCATACTAAGCAATATCTGCAACCGAATCACCGTTGCCGACATAGCCGCGGCCGTCAACGTCAGTTCATCGTACTTATCCGTCATGTTCAAGAAACGCAAGGGCATGACCCTCATCGAATTCGTCAATCATCATAAGCTCGAGCGCAGCCGCCAGATGATCAAGGATGGCAAGCACAACTTTACTGAAATCTCCGAGCTTCTGGGCTTCAACTCGGTTCACTACTTCTCGCGCCAATTCAAGAATAAATATGGTCTGACACCAACTGATTATGAGAGGGCACTCAGATAAACTGGCAAAAGTCGAGCTCTCGAGCTGCGAAACAAAAGAATCATGCAAATAATTGAAAAGATAGTTCAAATACTTTTCTGCTTCTTAGTCTTATGATAGAGAAAACGCAGAAGGGGAGTATTAGTATGAACAATTCACCGACGCTTGTGGTTATGGCTGCCGGGATGGGCAGCAGATTTGGAGGGCTGAAGCAGCTTGAGCCGGTTACGGAGCATGGCGAGCACATTATCGATTTCACTGTCCATGATGCTTGTCGCGCAGGCTTCGAGAGGGTTGTATTCATTATTAACAAGTCGATTGAGGCTGAGTTCAGGCTCGTGGTTGGCAATAAGCTGGCCGAACATGTCCGCATAGACTATGTTTTTCAGGAACTTGATATGCTGCCTGAGGGCTTCGAGGCTCCTGCAGAGCGCAGAAAACCTTATGGAACTGGACATGCGATCTTAACAGCAGCCAGTGCGATCGACGGGCCTTTTGCTGTGGTCAACGCTGACGATTATTATGGCATTGAACCATTTTTCTTCATGCACAAATTTCTGAGTGAGTCCGGCAGCGCTTCATCTGCTGACGATTATGCCATGGTTGCTTATCAGCTGGCGAACACGATTTCCGAACACGGTTCAGTTTCGCGCGGTGTTTGCCAGGTTTCTGAGCAGGGCTATCTCGAGAACATCGAAGAAAAAACGCAGATTGTGCAAACCGATTACATAATATATAGTATCGAACAGGTGCCGGGTCGCTCCGCAAAGAATGCTACTACGGAGAACATGACAGAAAGTACCGTGTCGATCGAGATGAGTCCTGAGCAGCCGGTTTCGATGAATTTCTGGGGTTTTAAGCCGGATTTGTTTGAAGATCTGGGCAAGCGTTTCGAGGAGTTTTTGCGCATAGAGCTTCCTGCCAACCCAGCAAAAGCCGAGTTCTATCTTAATGCTTTGCTTAATGAGAGGATTGCTGAAGGGTCGAAGCGCTTAAGGGTATTTACTACTCAGGAGAAATGGTTTGGCATCACATATAAGGAAGATAAACCTGCAGTAGTCGCGGCTTTGAAAGCTATGACAGAACGCGGCCTTTACAGCCAGCCGCTTTGGCAGTAAAATGAGGCGGTTTAGGCTTATGCAGACTATATTATATACGAATTGTCCTCGCAAAATGCATACTATATTAGTTTCTTCTATCAGAAGAATTGTGCAAATTCATTAAATAATTGTATAAATACGCGATGACAAATGTCATATATACTTATGCCAAGTTCTTAAGGAGAGCTTCTAATAAAAATCCGAGAAAAGATAAGCACGAGGAGGACTATTGAAATGAGAAGAGCAATTTCCATTATTCTGGTCTTGGTTATGGCCGTGGCTCTGTTTGCGGGCTGTGGTGGTGAACAGACCACTACAACCGGAACGACAGAGAAGGCAGGCGACACAGATGCCACTACGAATGATTCAGGTGCCATCGAGGACGGAGCGAAGCTTGTCTACTGGCCAATGTGGGCTGAGACAGAACCTCAAGGGATCGTTCTTGCTGAAGCAATCGAGGCTTTTACCGATGAAACAGGTGTTGAGGTTGAAATCAACTGGGCTGGTGGCCGCGATACTCGTAAGACACTTCAGCCAGCACTTGATACTGGTGAAACGATCGATATCTTCGACGAGGATGTCGAGCGTGTCAATATTACATGGGGCAAGTATTTGCTCGATATACAGAAAATGTATGATGCTTCCTATTTGAACGGAAGTCAAAACGCCACACTTATCAATCTGGCAAAAGACTTGGGTGATGGTTCTCTTAAGTCAGTGCCTTATCAGCCATCAGCTTTCCTGATGATGTACAACAAGGATGCTTTTGACAAGGCTGGCATCAGCGCTGTTCCGACAAGCTGGGATGAGTTCATGACCGCTTGCCAGAAGCTGGTTGACTCTGATTATATACCTCTTACAGTAGACGACGCTTACATGGCATCCTTTTTCGGCTACATGGTTAACCGTGTTGCCGGTGAGGAAGCAGCGGAAGCTATTGCTGCAGGTGATTTCTCAAATGAAGCTGTTCTTAAAACCGCTGAGGTTATAGAAGAGATGGTTGCTAAGGGATTCATTGATCCTCGCGCTGCTGCCAATGTATGGCCGGCAGGTCAGGGCAATATCGCAGATGGCACTGTAGCAATGTACATGAATGGCACCTGGCTGCCAAACGAGATCAAGAACCAGACACCGGAGGGCTTCCGTTGGGGCTCGTTTGCTCTGCCGCAGATCGCAGAAGCTGGCGATGGTGCAGAGGCCAACAACTTCGGCGCACAGTGCTTTGCTATCAACAAGGAAACGGAATATCCGAACGCGGCTTTTGCCCTGATCGAATGGCTGACCAGTGGTGAATGGGATCAGAAGCTTGCTGACCAGACACTGGGTGTACCGATGGCCAATGAAGCAACCTGGCCGGAGGCTCTGGCCGAGGCCAAAGCTGCTATAGATAATACAACTAAGCGCCTTAACTGGGCAGTTGGCATGGAAAACGAAGCCAATGTCAACGCTTCGATCAAAGAAAATCTCTCTAAGATGATTAATGGTTCAATGGATGCTCAGCAGTTTGCTGATGCTTTTTCCAAAACACAGCTAGGTTGATATTATACTAGTATAAGAATTGTTAGTGCAGCAGGGCGGCGGCATCGGAAGCAGCCGCCCTTTTGAGAGGAGCAAGTTAAGATGAAATGCAAGCAGAAAACCGGTGGCAACCCTCTGCGCAGGAATAATTTGTCTATGATCTTCGTGTTTCTGACACCTGCCGTGTTACTATTCGCGACAGTTTTCCTGTATCCGGTTGTCCGAACACTCGTCATGAGTCTTAATGTGGTTGAGGGTGTGACAGATCCCGTATCGACCTGGAAATTTAACGGGATTGGTAATTATACCAGGGCTTTTGCCGATTCGATGTTCCGTGCCGCGATGATGAATCTCGGACGATTATGGTTGGTCGGAGGACTGGCTGTTATGCTGCTGGCTTTAATATATGCGGTTATACTAACAAGCGGCGTACGTGGCAAGAACATGTTCCGAAGTATCATCTATCTACCGAATCTTGTTTCCGCTGTGGCCATGGGTACCATGTGGCTCTACTATGCACTGCGCAAAGAGGATTTCGGACTTCTTAACAGCATTGTTACTTTCTTCGGCGGTGATCCTGTGATGTGGACCGACCCGACTTATAAATTCTGGAGCATGCTACTTGCTTACAGCTTCGGTATGGTGGGCTACCACATGCTGATCTTCATGAGTGGCATTGAGCGGATCGGCAATGATTTCTACGAAGCCGCTATGATCGAAGGTGCCAATGTTTTTCAGAAATTTTTCAGAATCACACTGCCGCTTCTGCGTGGCACCATCCGCACGAATATCGTTATGTGGACAGTTACAAGTGTTGGCTTCTTCATCTGGGGACAAGTGTTTGACCCCGTCAACCTATCCTATCAGACCGTAATGCCTCTGAATTATATGTATGAGCTCGTGTTTGGTTCATCCAATGCGGCTCAATCCGTACGCAATTCCGGTATTGGTGCTGCTATAGGTGTCATGATGGCCGCTGCTGTTGTTATCGTATTCGGAGCAACCAATTTAATCGTCAAGAACGATGATGCCGAGCTATAGGAGGGGATTAGGTGGCTAAACAACTTAAAACAATTAATAAAAACAAGTTCAATCTCAAACGTGAAAGTGCTCTGATCCCCGGATACATTTTATGTGCAGCCTGGGTCATATTCACAATTGTACTCGTCGGCTGGGTCATATTGGCCTCGCTTTCGACCACATCCGAAATAACAACCGGCCGGCTCTTCAAATTCGAATCGGGCTTCAACTGGGGCAATTATGCAAACGCATGGAAGAGTCAAAAGGTCAGTGTCTTCTTCATGAACTCTTTGATATATACAGCCATATCCTGCAGCCTGATCATCTTTGTATCTGCTCCTGCCGCCTATGTGCTCTCACGCATCCGCTTTCGCGGCAATATGTTTCTGCAGAATATGTTTGCGTCGGCACTTGGCATTCCGGTAATCATGATTGTAATGCCACTATTCTCTATTATAACCAGCATGAACCTGACTAACACCCGTGGACTCATAATATTCCTCTACATCGCGATGAATGTGCCTTTTACCATTTTCTTCCTCTTATCTTTCTTCAAAAATCTCTCATTTACCTTCGAGGAAGCCGCTGCTATCGACGGCTGTAGTCCGATGGGTACCTTCTGGAAAATAATGCTGCCGCTGGCACAGCCTGGCATCATCACGGTCACGATTTTCAATTTTATCACCATCTGGAATGAGTTCTTTATGTCGATGCTCTTCGCCTCTAAGCAGAAGGTGCGGCCGATCGCTGTAGGACTCTACAACATGGTAAAAGGCATGCAATACACGAATGATTATGGTGGTATGTTTGCCGCTGTTATCATAGTATTCGCGCCGACTTTTGTCCTCTATTTGTTCTTGTCTGACAAGATTATCGCCGGTGTAACCGGAGGAGCGATCAAGGGTTAATAGAGAGTATCCGCAGATAATCATCAGAGGAGTAAAGTTATATGGATAACAGAACGATCGAACAAGCCATCTCGGCTTTTGCCTATGTGGGCGTGCCGACAAACTACGAGCTACATGGACTTGGACACATAAATGATACCTATGCGGTGACCTGCACCCAGGGATCGGCCAGCAGAAGATATATTCTCCAGCGCATCAACAAAGATGTTTTTGCCGAACCAGTAAAATTAGTGCGCAACATCAAGCTCGTATCGGATTATGTCAGAGAATCCGTGCGCAGTGCCGGCGGAGATCCCGATCGCGAATCGCTGACACTGATCCCGACCCATGGTGGTATGGACTATTATCTCGATGCGCAAGGAAACTACTGGCGAAGCTACATTTTTATCGAGGACTCTATCTGCTATCAATCAGCACATGATCCTGAAATATTCTACAACTCCGCCCGCGGTTTCGGCAGATTTCAGCTTCTGCTCGATGGTTTCAAAGCCGACTTACTGCACGAAACCATTCCTGGATTCCACGATACAAGACGCCGCTACGAACAGCTACGCCACGCCCTCGACAATGATAAATATATGCGAGTATCACATGTGGTCAAAGAACTGGAATTCGCCCTCGACCGCGCATCATCGGCAGCAGTTCTTATGGACGGGCTCGAAAACGGTTCGCTGCCGTTGCGCGTAACGCATAATGATACCAAGCTCAACAATGTCATGATGGATCATATTACAAAAAAAGCAGTATGCGTGATCGATCTTGATACCGTCATGCCCGGAACGTCCCTTTTTGATTACGGCGACGCTATCCGCTTCGGTGCCTCAACAGCCGAAGAAGACGAAAAGGATCTCTCGCTAGTCCGCCTTGACCTAAAACTGGCCGAAGCTTACACCCGCGGATTTCTCGAAACTGCCGGCAGCATCATGATAGACAAAGAAATCGAGCTTATGACCTGGAGCGCCAAGCTGATGATGCTCGAATGCGGTGTTCGTTTCCTCACCGATTATATCAATGGCGACACCTATTTTAAGATACGCTACCCTGAGCAGAACCTCGACCGCTGCCGCACTCAGTTCAAGCTGGTGGAGGACATCGAGAGCAAATGGCAGATATATCAGCAGATGGTCATCGATAACTACACGCGAGTTTCGAATGCGGTCAAAGTTTAAGCCGCATAAATTGTGATACTGAAAAAAGACGATCCATTGCTTTCCCTGAACAAGTTCCGTCAAACGAGAGGTAAAGAAATGAATACTATCAGGTATGAGGAAAAAATATACAAAATTTCAAGACTAGGATCCGAGAGCAGCGTACCGCCACTAAACAAAGCCATCAACGTTCAGAATAAAAAAGATAATTCTCTGACCGAGGATGACGGCCTGTTTATCGGCTTCGGCGCTGTCAAAAACTCCTATCCGTACAAACAGCAAAACGTCTACGGCGAGCTGGAAGCAACAAAAACACAAGTTGCAATTCTGGAGAACAAATACCTGAGAGCTACCTTCCTTTTAGAATACGGCGGCAGACTATGGGAGCTGCTCCATAAGGATAGCAATCAAAATCTGCTATATACAAACGATGTCATACGCATGCGCAATCTGGCCATAAGAAACGCCTGGTTTAGCGGCGGCGTAGAATGGAACATTGGGTCTATAGGGCACTCTCCTTTTACCAGTGTACCTATGTACGCGGCAGAGTTAGAAGACGATCAAGGCAATAAAATTCTCAGACTATATGAGTTTGAAAGACTTAGGCGCGTCGTGTTCCAGATAGATTTCTGGCTTGACAGGGATCGCTTGCTCTGCAGAGTTCGGATCGACAATAAAAATGACACAACAATTCCGATGTATTGGTGGTCAAACATCGCGGTGCCTGACACTGAATCTGGCCGGATCATTGCGCCCGCGGAATCGGCCTACAAGACCGATGGCACCTCTGGAATTACCAGAACCTCCATACCATATGATCAGAACGCAGATGTCACTTTCTACGACAACATACTGAACGCCGCCGATTATTTCTACAATATAGCCGATGACCACAAAAAATACATAATCAAAACGAACAAACATGGAAACGGTCTCCTGCATTGCTCGTCTCGAGCCTTGAGAGGCAGGAAGCTCTTCTCCTGGGGACATTTGCAGGGATCAGAAAACTGGCAGGAATTCCTTACGGAAAAAGCCGGGTCATATGTCGAGATCCAGGCCGGCTACGCGAAAACCCAGTACGAATGCATGCCCATGCCACCCAACACTGTTTGGGAATGGATCGAGTGTTACACAAAATTCGAAGCCGATCCCGACAAAATCATGGGCAACTATACCGAAGCAATTGCCTACACAGACACGATCGTTGAAGATATTTTCCACGACTTTGATTTTGATAAACTCGCAAAAATTGACTTGGATCAGCTTGTTATTTTGACTAAACCAATGGCAAAATCAAAGGCTAAGCTTATCTGCAAGGGCAGTGGTTTTGGCTGTATCGAGAACCTGATAGCCAGCAAGAAAACTGCAGATCACCTAGAATTTGTCGACGATCCATACCTCAATGAATGGAAGCAACTGATTACAACAGGTAATCTACCTGTGTTACAGGATCACGAAGCGCCAAGAGCGTTTATGTTCGGAGACGACTATGAAAAGCTTCTCCTCGAAGCATCTCGCAAAAACGGCCATGATAACTGGTATGTCTGGTACCATCTTGGCATAATGCAGCATAACAAAGATCAGCACGAAGCCGCCGCAACAAGTCTCGAACGAAGCATATCGATCAACTCAAACCCATGGAATAACAATGCAATGGCATTCGTTAAGCATGCACAAAATGATCCAAAGGCCTATAAATACGCGCAAAAAGCCATTGAGATCGACGCCAAAGACTACTCTCTTGTTGAAAGCTCGCTCAAGCTATTACTGGATTGCAAAAAATACGACCTTATCCTGAAGCTCCAAGCACAGATTACCGGAGCTGTAGTCAACAATAGAATTAGAATGTACTACGCATTTGCCTATGCTCACACAGGTCATATTAACGAAGCAGAAAACATCCTCTACCGAAACGGTGGACTCGTTGTCACCGACATGCGAGAAGGTGAACAATCCATCGGCGAACTATGGACACTGATTTATGCCGCCCGCAATCCCGGCAAAAACATCAACTTCGATGACATGCCCAAAATATTCGATTTCCGCATGTATCGAACGAAGTGATTGGCTAAGAGAATTCCACTTATGTAAAGGACGACTTTCGAACAGAATAATCATTCAGACCTGTCACTTCCGAGCCAGGATACCCTCCGCTTATCATTCGCTTAACGTCGCCCAGGGTCACTTTGAACAACCGCCGATCCCCCTACACACCAAAAACAGAGCGCCTGAGCGCCCTGTTCTCAACTGTCGGATAACTGCCGGATACTCACAATCACCTGATCGACTCAACATCAACTGAATAACCCATAACCTCACCAACATTTTTAATCGTTCCAACCACGGTAACTTCCTGACCCTTGTCAAGTTCAGAAACGAACTCCAGGTGTTCAGACTTGATATAACACATGATAAAAGTAAAGTTATAATCGCTGGTAATAGGATCGATGGTGAAGTACTTGCCCGAGGAATCAATATTTGAAAGCTTGCCATTAATCTCAACATACTCGCCTTTGTAAGTATTGGCTGCCTTAAGCGCATTGTTCTCAAGAGCATCAACAAGCTCTTCAGCAGAAACAATAGTCGCAACCTGCGGCACCTCTGTAGTAGTCACAGCAACTTCAGTCTCAGCTGGCTCAGAAGACACCTCTCCAGCCTCAGCCGAACTCGAATCGGTACCTGTCGCCAGAGCGGTAGTTGTAGTACCAGTTCCAGCCGCCGTATCAGAATCTTCTCCGCCCAAAGAAGATATAACCCCAATAGCAACAATGATAACGATCACAATAAACCACCATCTCAAATAAACAGGCTTTTTGTTCTTTGCCCCACAGCTCGGGCAGTGCTTTGCGTTCTTCGCAATTGGTGCATTACAGGATTTACAAGTTGTCATTTTATCAGTCATTTTTCATACCTCTCTCTTTCAAATAACTAGAAGTCACATTTGAATCTTAAACAAGTCACTTTCAAATCAATCTCTAACCCTAAGACTAAGCTCTTGATATTCCGGCTTAACATCAACATAGCTAGCAAGCTTAATGCCCTTGCTAAGCTCGGGAACATATCCATCACTTATGCCAGCCAAGCGAACAATATCACGCGGTCTGTATTTCTGCTTATCAATCTCACCCGCAAAAAGAATCGCAAACAAATGGACCTGGCATGAAGCTTCATTACGCCGGGCATTCTCATACATTCTCTTCAATTGCTCACTAAGTTCTTCGATCGTCACTGGAATCACCTCATTTCTCGCCTGACCCATAGCCATTAGCTAATAGCAATATAACAAGGTGACGACATAAAAAATCCCCCATTAAGGGGGAAAATCATTCAACAGAAATTCATTTCTCACCACTGCGTTTAAGCAAAGGCAAATCGTACTTCATCAGCCAGTCATTAACCGCTTCGATATCGTTGACTCCCTTATTGATCGCTGTGATTAAAACCGCATCACGCCGTGTTTTAGCATACAAAGGACTAAACCCATACAACACAAGAGCTCTTTGTGTTTCCTCAAGACATAAACCAAGCGCAAAGCAAAAACGAAGAATATAATCACGCTCACGCGTCTTTTTCTCCTCAGACAACAACTTATAACCAAACTTCAGAGGGAAATCCGCCTTAAGAATCAGCTGCTGCCGACTCAATTTACGCTCCGTAATCATAAGATCAATATACTGGGCAAAAGGGCGGAAATCGTTATCACAAACGTCCGGGTGACTTTTGCAATAGTCGTCAATATCCGACAAATCAGCACTCCGCAATACTTTCAGTAAATAATCAGTTTTCTCACTATGCAAGATATCTCCCTCTCTTTACGCACGTCCTATGCTATAATCAAATGAATATTAACACAATTATACATTACGAAGGTGACACAGTGAGCATTGAATCAGAATACGCCTTATCATTTTACCGAAAATTGGTAAGCTTGCACGACCGAAACAATATTTTCATTGTTCAACACATAGAAACAAAAAGGCTCTATGTCGAAAAACGTTTGTCCATCTTTGACAAGCAAGTCTATGAGTATCTGAAGGCAAATCACCATCCTAACATACCACGTGTATACGAAATCGTATCAGACGGAAATCAACTGATAGTAATAGAAGAATATATCAACGGCACATCGGTAAAAGACATGCTTATAAAACATGGCTTCATTGCCGACAGTCAATCTACGGATATAATTATGCAGCTTTGCGATGTGCTAGACTGGCTGCATAACGCGAACCCACCCATAATTCACCGCGATATCAAGCCCGAGAATCTGATAATAACAGACAACGGGAAACTGAAATTGATTGATTTCAACGCCGCCAAAAAATCAGATGGCTACAAAAACCAAGACACTGTACTGATAGGCACAGCCGGCTACGCAGCTCCGGAACAATACGGCTTCGCCTCATCAAATGCAAGAACAGACATTTATGCTGTCGGCGTTTTATTAAACGAAATACTCACAGGCAAACATATCAAAGAAGCACTTCACTGCGGGAAATATAACACGATCATCAAAAAATGCACCGCCTTCGATCCATCAGACAGATATTCAAATATTAAGAAACTAATGAGAGATGTTCAGAAACTAAATAGGAATACAAACCAAAAACACAAAAAAGTGGTAGATAAATCAAGATTCCTACCACCTGGTTTTAGATCAAAAACACGCTGGAAAATGCTTGTTGGAGGGTTGTATTATGTGCTTATATTTCTCGTAACAATAATAAAGTACGAATCATCGACAGACGCATCTCAATACGATATATGGTACAACAAAATATCAATGTTCATTGCTTTTATCGCAACAGGCTTCTTCATCGGCAATTATTTTGATGTACATAGCAAACTTCCACTGACCTCAAGCAAAAACAAAATCATCCGATTCGGTGGAATCGCCATTGGCGCCTTTCTAACCTTATTCACAACATTAGTTATTATCGTAATAATTGAAATGCTGATATCAATGTAGAAAAAGTAATCCCAGCGTCAATAGACTTCTTTACTCGGAAAATGCCATCAATACTTGAAGTGGTAGCATTTTCCTGAACTTTCCCAACTACGTCGACTGGGCAGGGAAGCGCGCTTTACAATTCTCAGTACGAAATCAAAAAGCTGCAAAGAGAAAACAAAGAGTTACAGGAAGAACTTGCACTATTAAAAAAATTCCAGGCCTTCTTGAAGAAAAAGAATGTATAAGATTTCAGTATCTGAAAGAAAACCAGAAGAAGTACAATATCAAGAAGGCCTGTTGAGTATTGGAAATATCCCGTTCTGGTTTTTATGAGTATCTCCACCGGCGACCATCGAAAAGAGCCTTGGAGAATGACGTTCTAAGGATGGAAATCAAGTGTCTTTTTGAGGGAAAGAGCCGGTTAATCTTGCGCCTGATAAGTTTGTATCGTTTCAGACAATACAGCTACTGGAATGGCATATCCAAAAGGATGCTCACCTTCAGCAGGCGGCTGTGATGATGTCGCGAACAAGACACCAATGACCTTTCCTTCCCGATTGATCAGCGGACTACCGCTATTACCTTTATGAACAGGCCCCTGTATTTTGATCAGCGGAACTGACCCGCCAGACAATTCTGTCAGACCTAGATAAACAGCTTCATTAACAATATTAAAAAAGCCGAGCGGATTGCCGATCATGAGTACTGTGTCACCTAATTCAGGCAGACTGCCTGTTTCCAGTTCAAGCGTATCAACTACTTTGTCGCTCAGCTCGATTAGCGCCAGATCGTAATCAGGATCAGCATACCAGTTAAAATATGATTCTGTCCTGCCGTGGGTGTCGCGAATATCGATTCGCAAAGCGCCTTCAACTAGATGTTCATTGGTAACGGCAAGATTGTAGTCAGCCACCACAAACCCTGTGCCACGACTATCACCGGCATGAACTGACAAAACAGCAGCCTTATACTTCGAAATATCATCATCCTGCGATAACTGGTGTGACTCGAGGAGAAATTCGAGCGATGGCAGGCCTAGCAGGCGCAGCGATCCGCTAAACGCAAGCAGAAAAAACGCAACTACGGTGACGGATGCCAGAAGTCTGATCATGAGTTTTTTTTTCTTTTGACGCTTTTCCTGACAATCATTCAGATCAGCCTGAACCTGACCTGAAGAAGATTGCTCGTTCTCTTGATCATGAGCAATAAAAGTATTGTCTGGATCTTCCATCTTGTAGCCTTCCTGAGCTTTAGCATAATCCAAAGACGACTGCCTAGCTGATAATTCAAGAAAATCGCAAGCAAACCGTATTTGGTAGACTCTGTTTTTTTGTTTAATGAGCAGGTGGGTCAGCGTTTATTTTGATAAATCGTCAGGCAATTTATTCAGATTAGAGTAGCGCGAACCCTACCAGAAGTCCCGCAATCAGACCAGTATTGGCCAAATGACTATGCATGGAATTAGCTTGCGGGATCAGTTCGTCGTTAACGATATAAATCATGGCACCAGCTGCGAAGGCAAGAGAGCCGCCAACAAATACCGGTGAAATGGCAAAAAACAGTAGACCGATCGCTGCGCCAAGCGGTGTCATCAGCCCGGCAGCTAACGTAAAGAGTACTATTTTAATATTTGATAAGCCGCCAGCCTTCAGCGGTCCCGCAATAGCCAGGCCTTCTGGCACATTGTGCAGACCAATCGCTACAGCGATAACCAGCCCCAAATCTGGGCTTGCTTCAAGACCGGCACCAATTGCCAGACCTTCAGGCAGATTATGAAGCGCTATCCCAAAAAGGATCAGAAAACCAGTTCGAGCAATCGGATTCTTCATTTGAGCCATTTTTTCAGGATTCTCAACAACCATATGATCACTTTCCGACATATGCGAATGCGGCATGATTTTATCAAGTGCGAACATCATACCTGCGCCCAGCAGAAAACCTACAATAGCGCTGATCATCGAGCCAAGCTCAACCGCTTCCGGCATCAGTTCAAAAACAGATATGGCAGTCATTATACCGCCGGCAAAACCAAGCAGTGCAGCCAGAACTTTTTCTGACGGCTTGCCAAAAAGCATGAGAATAAATACACCCAGAACGGTTGATGCACCAGCTAAAAAACTATAGAGAATGCTTTCCATTATTACCTCCTGATCGCTTTTCAATGATTGTTTTTTCTGAACAGATACTCGCAGACAAGTCCATTTCTGGTCGGTGCAGGATCAGATGTGTCAGTTGATCAAGTGCAAGTTTTCAGGCATTATATTAATGACTTCCTCTTTATAAAAAAGTGATGTCATCAATGCTCTCAATTGCCACGATTATATCATACCCAATTTGCCATGTGATTCTCTCGATTTTTCTTTGTACTTACCGCGATTCGCATCATGCTTTTGATTTGTTTTTCTTGCAACTTTCATTTTAGCGTAAACAAACACACTGAATGGTTTTAGGAAGAACCTCTTTTTTGCTTTCTGAATTTTTCAGGCCAGGCATTTTTCATACACTGCCTTATGAGGATAGTTTTCTGACAATTTCATAATGACCTATCTGGCGGTCTTGATTATTTTGGCGGCCAGAAATACATACTTCAAACGAAAGGCCTTTATTCGCTGCCTGTATTCGGAGATATTTAAGCAATCAAATTTGAACAGCAAAAACAGATTATACGAAAACATCATCATCTGGAACACAGCTTCGTTTGCCAAAACAATACAATGCCAATGGAGACGAAAGTTCAGGCCATCTTTATTGAATACTAGAATACTGATTTTTATTACAAAAAACGGATACAGCGATCTTGTTGTAATGAGTGCGGAATTGTACGGCAAGTTTGCAAAGATTAATAGAATTGACCAAGCTATTTTTGAATCGGATATACCAAACGCATCCGAAAATTTGTCGTTATTCTGAAGGATAACCAATCGGAAAAATGTATAGGGGCGTTGTGCCTGCAGGCATTCCAATCGCCTTTTTTATGTCCTGTTCATGGAACGCGCCAATCGGAACAGTAGCCATCTCCAATGAAAGTACCTGTAAGCAAATATTCTGGCCAGCATGGCCAGCTTCCATATGAACATACTTTTCCGCATTTCTGCCATACCGATCCTTTGTTCTTTGATAAACAGCAGCAATAATTATACTTGCCGGAGCGTCAAGGATCGAGCTCTGACTTAGCGCTGCCAGATAAATATCTTCACGTCTATCACCGTTTTTCAATTTAAATAACTGATTTTGCAGCGGATCGTATTGATAAACTCCTGCATCCAATCCATCAATGTGTCCTGCGACCAGATAAATCTCCAGCGGATACAATGCCCCGGCTGATGGTACAGTACGGAATTCGTTTGCCGAATCTGTTACCCCTTGCGCAGACCAAAGAATCTGGCTGACAGAATGAATAGGTAAGATTTCATCCTTACAAAAAGATCGGACCGAACGTCGCTGTCGGATCGCCCGCTCCAATGTCAGATAGCCGTCCAGATCCGGTTCAGGCAGTTGAATCGTTTCCATTTCGCTGTCCCGATCAATCTGTGACACATCCGTTGTTCTGGAAACTTCCTGTATCTGATTAGCAATAACAATGCCTACAATAACCAGAGTTGCTATAGCAAAGAGTACAAAACCTGCAAAGACGAGGCGTTTCACGGAATCACCTCCCATATAGTCCAAATGCCAATACATGCTAGTTTATTTTATCATATCGAAACACTTTGTCACCTGATTTGATTTCTGGTGGCATTACACTTTTTTGTATCGGTATCATTTGTTTGTCAGGAAGTTCGACAACGACCATATCACCTTCAAGTCTATCGATAGTGGAAAACTCAATATTTTTCATTTTTATAACCATTCCTTTCGCTTTCGCTCAAGGCACAAAACGATATGAATCGTCGGCTTTGAGCGTTATAATTTAAGTGGTCGGACAGACATACTACAGAGCACGAGGAGGTGAGTGCGTCTCCTCAAGGGAAGACCGCATTTTTATATGTGCCGCCAACCCCCCTCAAGCACAAATAAGTGTGGCATTGACCACGTAGTTTTATCTTTGTATAAACAAATCTCTTGTTAAACGGGGTGGCAGTCACTGTCTGTCTGCCGAATATATTTATCCAGAGAGGTGGTGTTTATGCTAAAAATCGTATTCCCTATTTGCTGTGGTATTGACGTTCACAAAACCTTTCTCGTTGCCACCATTGCATCTACTGACCGATCCAGCGTGACAACTTATCAAACCAAACGCTTTTCTACCTTTACTAAAAACTTAGAGAATCTGTCAAAATGGCTTCTTGACAACCAATGTACCGATGTGTGTATGGAGTCTACAGGAAAATACTGGATTCCCGTTTACAATGTATTGGAGTTAACTTGCGAAGTCATACTTGCTCACCCTAAGTATGTTAAATCCTTACGAGGGAAGAAAACTGACAGAAAAGACTCTGTATGGATTGCGGATCTCTTTAAGCACGGACTTGTTAAAGCAAGCTTTATCCCTGAAAAAGCCATTCGTGACCTAAGAGAAGTCATGCGTTACCGCACAAAGCTTGTCTCCATGAAAAGCAGTGAAAAAAACCGCTATCAGAATGCGCTGACAGTCTCCAATGTGCAATTGGCATCTGTTGTGTCGGATACTTTCGGAAAATCTGCTCAGGCTCTTATTAATCAGTTGTTGCAGCAGCCAAAAGATACGTCTTTTGATGTTCTGCCGTTCCTACACGGCTCGCTGAAGAAAAAAGCAGAACAGATCTCCGAAAGCTTGAACGGCTCGATTGATGACATTCAAGCACAGAAGATTCGGTCGTGCACCTCACACATTGCAGAGCTCGATTCTCATATTGAAGATTTACAGTTTGCTGCGGATTTGCTTGCCTCTCCGTTTACTGCTGCTCTTCGTATCATAGAGTCTGTACCGGGAATCGGTCATCTATCGGCACTAACTATTTTATCAGAAATCGGGACCGATATGTCTAAATTCTTATCCGCAAAACATCTGTGTTCATGGGCGGGGCTTACACCTTGCAACGACCAAAGCGCAGGAAAGAAAAAATCCACTCGAATCTCTCGTGCAGGCTGTTACATAAAGCCTATTATTGTTCAATGTGCACTTGCTGCCATTAAGGATAAGAGCTTTCCCTATTACAGACAACGTTATCAAGTACTCAAGCATAGACGGGGACATAAGAAAGCAATTATCGCCATCGCTCGTATGATGCTTTCCGTCATTTATACACTTTTGTCCAGAGGAGAGCTTTTCTCAAAAGAGCTATATGAGGAATCTCTTAAAAATCCTATGGTTATATTGTCTCCGGAAGAACAGTTCCAGAGACTGGCAAAAAAGTTTGGTTATGTAGTTGTCAAGGTTCATGAGCCGGTTCCTGTATAGGTAAGGCTCAACATTATTTTCTTCTTAGTCCGTTCCTAACGGCTTTTTTCTGTTGCCGTTAACTCGGTGAATGACTTCTTTATTAAATGTGCCTTATGATTCAGTTTTTCAACCTTACGTTCATTTATACATTTTTTTTATCTGTATTTCTTGCTGCTAAAATAATCAAACCGCCAGAAATGAGTCTAAAAAATGATGTGGAGAGAAGCAATTTTCAAGATCTAGGGGTTAATCACATTACAAATATTGTATAATAGCGAAAAGGTTGGTTAAATTCATTGCGAACTGGCCTACGGGAGACGATGAATTTTAGCAGACGTGGAATCTGGGGGGAGTAGTAATGGACATAAAAATAGAAGATAAGTTTCTTAATAATGCTATTGAAGAAATTGCTAACAAAAAAGGTGTTTTTAGTACGGTGCTTTGTGTTGAAAGCGGAGATAAAACCTTTTCTTGGACAGGAGCCGCGGGCGATATGCAAAAGGACAGCCAATATTTTATTGCTAGCGTAACAAAACTATATATTACTTCAATTGTTATGATTCTAATGGAGGAAGGAAGATTACAACTCGATGACCATATTGCAAAGTATTTACCTGAAGGATTTATGCAAGGACTTCATGTATTAAAAGGAGTTGAATACTCTGAAAATATCACTGTTAAGCATTTGATTTCAAACACATCGGGTATACCAGATTATTTTTTTCACAAACAATCTAATGGCAAAACATTTTCTTCTCAAATACTTGAAGGAGAAGATGTGTCGTGGCGACTTGAAGAAACAATTAATTATGTTAAAGAGCTTACTCCCAAATTTTCACCAGGAAAAAAGAGAAAAGCGGCATATTCCGATACCAACTATCAACTACTTGGGAGAATAATTGAAATAATTACTGAAAAACACATTGGTGAAGTTTTTCAAGAGTATATTTTTGATAAGCTTAATATGAATCATAGCTATGCTTATAGAGACATCTCCGACACTAAACCTGTTCCATTTTATTTTAACTCGAAACAATTATGGGTTCCGAATTACATCGCATCAGTAACCGCTGAAGGCGGTATTGTTTCTACAGCAGAGGAATCCATGATTTTCTTAAAAGAATTTTTTAAAGGACATTTTTTCCCTAAAGAAAATATAGAACACTTCAAGAAGTGGAATTTAATTTTACCCCCACCTAGCCTTTTCTTCTATGGTATAGGGTTGGAAAAATTATTTATTCCTAGAATTGTCTCTCCGTTTAAACCGATAACAGAAGTTTTGGGTTTTTGGGGACAAACCGGTTCTTTTGCTTGGTATAATCCCGATACGGACTTATATTTTACCGGAACTACTAATCAGATAAACGGAGCAGGGCATTCTGCTGTCGTGAAAGCTATTATAAAAATTATTAAGTCTGTATTATAAGACATGTTTCTCTTGCTGAAACTTAGTGTCCAGGAGTGCTTAGGACGAAATATAGCGTCGTAGAGCTACCGGCTATTGCCTGTCCAAAAACAGCCGAATATAATGATCCCACAGAGTGAGATACAGAATCAATAAAAGCAAGTATTGAGTGACTTCGAGTTCGGAATGGTTTAAATGTATTTATGCAACAAGAAAGTTTGAGGTTAGAAGTGATGCGAAAATCAAAGATGGAAATAAACACTACTGGCAATTCAACAAACGAAACCAGACACGAAAAGTTATTTCTTGTGGTTTTCAGTTTCATCGCTTTACTAAGCGGCTGGATCGGCCATGCCGTTGACCTGTTGCTGCCAGATCAACCTGACGAGCAAACGCTGGGAATGGGTATCTGGCTGGCTCTGCCTTTCTTATGCGGTATCCTGATAAGGCTTTTTCGAAATAAATGGAATGATTTTGGTCTGAAACCAAACTTGAAAGGCAACATTAAGTGGTATGGTCTTGCTATTATTGTGTTTCCGGCTGTAATGCTTGTATTTACGTTGATAGCCAGGCTTTTTGGGCTGGTCAGTTTTACGTCTTTCTCAATTTCTTCCTTTATGCCTGTGTTCGCGTCGATGTTTGTGGGTTTGCTTATCAAAAATATCTTCGAGGATTTTGCCTGGCAGGGTTACCTGACGCCTAGACTTGTTGCTGCAAAAGTAAGTGATGTCAAGCTTTATTTGGTTGTAGGTTTGGTTTGGGCATTCTGGCATGCTCCATATTATCTTTATTTTTTGCCAGAAGATTTTTACAGTTCTTCCTCAGCCAGACTGGTTGATGTCTTTATAACAAGTCCTGTTGTTATTCTCATCTGGGCTGTCCTGTTTGTTGAAATAACCAGACTGACACGCTCTGTCTGGCCAGCCGTTATCATGCACACAGTAGAAGATGCGGTCCCTAATTATTTCATTTTCGAGGAAAAGATCATAGTTTTTAACGAAGTTGGGGATATTCTCTTTAACCCGCTGAGAGGGATTCTGCCATTGGCTGTCTTCCTGGCCTTAGGGCTTTGGTTAAGAAAGAAGCGCATTGAACGTGATCGCAGAGTCTTTTGAATGAGCTACTACTTCTGAGAGCAAAGTAGTGTTTATCACAAAGATTATAAAAATCTAAATGTCCGAGAACAAGGATTTGTGTAAATCCATACTGTCCAATCTATAGTGGTTCGGATTCCGATGGTCAATTCACGTTTTTGTATATCGCTTATTTTTACCAGATCCGACACGAAGCAGAAACCGGACTCAATCAGTTGAAATCAAATTCTTATAAATTTTTGATACAATGCAAGCATTACAATTGTTTTCCGTATATAATATATATACCTTCACATTATTTTTTGAGGTAAAGCAACATGGATGACATCAGGATAATCGATATGTTTTGGCAGCGAGATGAAGAGGTAATCAGGCAGACTGAAATGAAATACGGCAGGCTGTTAATCAGTGTAGCCGATAATATACTAAGAAGCCGTGAGGATGCCAGAGAGTGCCTGAATGATACATATCTAGGTGTATTGGGAGGCTATACCTCCAGCAAGGCCTCAAGTGCTGTCAGCTTACTTGTGCCGAATCGCCCGCAACCTTGCGCTTATATACACGCAGCTAAAAGAAATCCTGTTGTAGCAGTATCTTTTGACGAACTTGAAGCTGTACTGGCTGATAAAGAGACTGAAGAAACAGTAGAAGAATTCAACGGTGGCGATGAGCCGTCAGAGATTGCGGTTGAATCAACCATGTCATCGGGCGCTCTGCCCGCACACAGTTCGAATATCCACCTGCTGTAATCAGAAAGGGAGAGAGACGTGAAAAATTTTCATTTAGTCATGATAGTTGGAATTACGGGTTTGTTATGCTTGTTGTGTATTAGTTGCGCAGATTCTGAGACTAAAACAAGCAGAGAGAACTTTGTTCATGCTGAAGGCTATTTTCTTGAAACGGATGAAAACTATTTCTTTATTGCTGATGGTGACTCGCCTATGTTTACCGATAAGGAGTTCATAAAGATTTTCCCTGTCGATGAAACCATTACTTTCGATGGGCTAAATAATGGAGATAAAATAGCGATTGATATCGAAACTGTGGGGGATTTAAATCCTCGGGTAATGGACATCCATCAGATCGAATTGGTTGAAGCGGGTGATATTTCAAATATAGATAAAGCAGTCATTTCTCAAATAAATGAACTGGGATTCCATGTAAGCAAATAAAAAATTTGCAGAGATTTTGTCGGAAACCGTAACCAGTAATGCCGGAGAAAACGATCCACTTAAGCGCCATCGTTGCTGGATGACGTTTTTGTATTATTGCGTGATGTTTGAACGCAAATGCGAATGATAATATTTGAGTTCGTTGAAAACCAGTGCTTGCAAAGACTATACAAGCCACAAATGCTTAATGCTACCCTACAAAAGCGAATACATTCGATTGTTCTGAGGTCATCAACATCAGTTCCAGCTTGAGGGGACTTGAGGGGTAGCTTGAGTTTAAAAAACCATTTTATTCTCCAAATCTCAGCACATGTTGATTCTAATAATTTAAATGAAGCTCAGTCAAGACACTTAAGCGTCATCCTTCCGGGTGGCGTTTTTGGTTTATCGCGTGACACTTGAGAGAAAACGCGAACGGTAATTTTTGCGTTCGCTGAAAAGGCTATAATTACTCAGATCGAGATAATGGATAAGCATATGTCTTAACTAAGTACATGTACCTGATACATCATCCTAATATGTGCGATACAGATTACACTCTCTAATCTACCGCTCATGTTCCGATTCTACCACCTATGTTCCGACAGGGTGGTAGTAAGGTGGTAGAAGGATAGGCAAAAAGACTACATATGATTCCGGGCTATAGAATTTGTTATAATCCGCCTAGGGAAGTTCTTAGCTTCTATTTTGAGCATTTCAATTATGTCATACACATTTTATGTCTTTGTGTCCAATTTATGTTTGAGAAGCAAAGAGCTAGGTAGTGTCACCTTAGTGCGTTTCAAAAAGAAGACCATCGCTGTCCAAGTCCACCAAGAAGTTCGTACTCAGGTGTTCTTTTCACAAGCATATCTATTTATGCAGATAATCTGCCTGATGATGCCTGCAAAAACTAATTTAAAAAACAATATTATGAAATTCATAGCATACTGAAAGAAGGTTTTTGGTAATTTCTGAAGTGTAAGCTAAATATAACTTACAAAGGTTGCTGACTTGTATTGTTCGAGTAATCAGTCAAAATCCTTTGCATATACATAGATAGTTTAGGACTTTCAATTCTCATTATACTATCATTTTCATTAATAAAGCCAAGTGGAGCCAGACTGCCATACCAAAGGATTCGCTGGTCAATTACGACTGCGTTACAGCAAAAATTTACATTTGGTTGAATATGAATGTTTAGATTCTGAACGCACTTATTTATTTTTGCGTTAAATTCAGGTCTATCTGATGATAGTTCATCAAAATATTTAGTAGGTGCAAACAGAATTATTTCTCTCTGGTCATTTGGAGTACGTGAAAGTACTTTTTCTAGCATAAACATTGATCGAATATTTATTGTACGAGTTGAAATCCAGATTGTTTCTCGAGCATTATTCAAATCATTTTCAAGAGATTGCCAATACTCACTTTTGTCAAATATAAAGTTTGATCTTGCGGGTGGCAAATCTGGCTCTACTAGTTGATATCCGAGATCTCTATATCCCTTAAGCCTTTTCCCATACATGCGTTCAAGAACTGGAACATGAACGTCAACATAGTCATAAATCCGAACGTTATTTTTACCGCTGTATAGTCTATGAAGTCTTCCTGCATACTGAGCAAGTGTTCCTTTCCATGAAAAAGGCATAACCAGAAACAATGTGTCGAGTCTTGGCACATCAAAGCCTTCTCCAACATATTTTCCTGTTGCGATAATTAATAGTGGCTGATCAACCGGATATTGTTCAACCAAAGTCAACTTTTCTCTTTTTTGTTTTATAGTACCTGTTCCTGTCAATGAAATGACCTTTGGAAATAATGGTTGGACTTCCTTTGTCAGCCTTTCAACGTGCTCTTTGCGATCAGTCAAAACAATTACGTTTCTCCCCTTTTTTATTTCCTTTACTACATCAAAGATAATCTGTTGATTTCGACTACTGGAGATTGATAGATCAGTAAATATATCTTGAATTTGTCCGTCTTTTGTTAGATAATCTTGCGCTGGAAATATCCGATCATATGAATTGAAACCAATTTCATGTCTTTGTTACATAACTGCTGTAATCAGTCCTGATCCAAACTTGCGAGCTTTTGAAGCAGGAATCGGTTCGGAAAAGAAAAACCAGATATGGGCACCATTACCTGAGCGAGATCTTTCTAAAGTAAAAGGTAACTCATTATCCGAACAATATTTCTGAAATGCACTAGTGTCAGCCTGCCAATCACCCTTATCAAAGTCAATAACTATAAACCAGCAGCGGTCATCATCAAGCATGGGATATACACCTATGACTTTTTCGCCGCGCAGATGTTCTTCGATGACTTGATCATCGATTGGCAAATAATCTTTGCGGCTGCAATCTTGACATTTGATTTTCGGCTTAGGACATAAACCAGATTTCCAAGTATTCCTGCAGGCTGGTGTATATCCGGCTTTCCCGTCACCTTTTCTTTCGTACCTTAATGCATATACATCATCACGACCTTTGAATATAGATCTGAACAACGCAATTTTCTGTATCAGCGCACTATCTTTGGTTACTACATGGTCACTAATTTCATGCAAATAATTATCAGCTAGTTTGATCTGCGCAGGTATTTTTTCATTACCGTAATCTTGTTGAGTTTTGTTAGGGCTGTTTTCAATTATTTCTTTTAGTTTTTCGATCTCTTGACGCAGGAAGTCATTTTCTGTTTCTAAACGCTGACATTCCAAACAAGTATGTTTGTCATAACTGCGTTTTTCTTTCGCCATGATGCTCCTCCGATGGTTTGCTTGAATCAACCATAATATATTTGTATTAAGTAATGTCTTTGCATTTTATCTATTTGCCACCAGAATAATACTTTTGATTTGGGCTTGTTGGTTTTTCAGGGTTTGTAAGTTTTAGCAGTCCCCCTTTAACAAGAGGATTTAAATATCTGTTTTTGAAATGTCTTCGATCTTTTATATTTAAGAAATCCTGAATCTCTTGTCTGCTTCTTGCCACCTCGCAAAAATTCAAAATTTCCCTTGTCCTGTGATCGTCATCTATAGATTCAGCTTGGGGGGTAGCTTGGGGGGGTAGCTTGGGGGGTAGCTTGGGGGGGAGTTTGAGGGGTAGGTAAAGGAACAATTGTAATAAACACATTGCCTTCGATAAATGCAGGTTCAGTGCCCGAGTACATTTTGCAATATTTATAGGTGTTGCGAACTCCAGAACCCAACTCATCGACCCAACCAATTTCTTTAAAAAACTTAGCGATCGTTGGATTTTTAGGATAAGGAGAAAAACTTTCAGGATCAATACTACCATTGCCGTGAGGTTTATTGCTGTTTTCTATATAAACTCTATCTTTCTCAATTATGAGTTTAGCTGGATAAGGGTTTGCAAATTCTCTGTGAATTAAAAGGTTTGAAATTACTTCTCGAAATATTTTATCTCGTAAACTGATACGTTGATCTCCTTCGAGATAAAACTTATCATTAAGGTGTTTTGCGACGAAATTCATCAATCTGTCATAACTATGGATCAGATTGGTTCTAATATCATCACGATCATCATATCTATCCAAATTTTCTTTTCGCAGAATAGCATCGGTTTTATAGTGTGGCAGAGCCGCCTGAATTAAATTTTCTTTGCCAAACAGCAATATTCCGCCAAGAGTGATACCTTCTTGTCCAGTAAATGGATCAATACGGTATAATCCAGCACTCTTTAAGAGTTCCAAATCCGACGTAGAAATCCAAGGATGATTAGGCTTTTGGTTTGCTTCTGTTTTCCTGACTTTGGAAAATAAATCTAAATCAAGTTCATCAAGAGTGGCAAAAGGAAAGATCTTATTTTCGGTATAAGTGCTTTGCTTTCGCAAATACAAATTTGATACTAAATTTGTGTTATTTGTTATATCAAAATCGCCGTCTTCATTTCTATCATATATTTTGTTCCTACAACGATGTACCTGTGAGCTTTGAGGCACATTAATATATAGAATTAGTTTTCCATCTATCATGGCATCCTGAATAGAAAGATAGAATGTAGGACTTAGTTGCTGAAGATTGTTTATAGCGGTAGTAAATTCCTTTTTTATCTTATCAGCACTTGGTATATCTACGCCAATAATGCTGCCATTATCAGAAACGCCAAGAAATAAATGCCCACCATCTCGATTAAGAAACGCACAAACTGACTCAAGTGCGTCTTTGCTAAGCTTATGCTTGCTTTCCTTAAACTCAACTGTCAAGCCTTCTCCCTGGGATATAAGCTCTTTCATTTTATCGATATGCATTTTGATGATCCTTTCATAAAATCGCATTAATCATCTTTAATTATTTCTGTAGACTTAAATGCTTCATTATTGAGCACCAATTGTTCAAAGGTTACTGGCTGGTATTGATTTACCTCTACACTTGCGTTTAACGCATGAGGCATAGATGCCAACAATGGCCAGTATGCAGCATCACGATTATTGTGGATATGACCATGAATCAAGTAACTGCCTTTGCCAGTTCCTCCCCATGTCATCATGGGGTAGTGACATAATGCAAGCTTCCTTTTGCCATCACTTATTTCCACATATTGTTCAATAGACTTGAAATAAGTATCAGCATTCACTTTATTGAGCCAGCTGCTATCGTGATTTCCAACTATCAGATGTTTCTTGCCTTTCAACCTTCTGAGAACACAATTTGGATCAGTTTGGGTACGAAACATTAAGTCGCCAACAATGTATATAGTATCTCCATTAGTAACTACCTGATTCCAATTTTTAATAAGCGACTCATCCATTTCTTCGAGCGAAGAAAACGGCCGATTACATAGCTTGATGATATTCTTGTGGCCAATATGCAGGTCAGATGTGAAAAAGATCATTTCGCTCTCCAAACAAGTATATTTGATTATATCTGTATCCACAAAGGTCAGCGATGACAATTTCTTATATTATAGTTTATTAAAGAAATTGCATTGCAGACAATCTGATTATATCATGTAACTTTTGATCGTTTATATTCCAAGGACTCAACAAACGCAGCCATCGCTTGTTCTCCTGAAACTACTCCCCCTATAGTGAATTATCAAAATTCAGGAGGATACGATATGCACGAGAAACACAAAGAAGAAATCAGAACAACCGCCATTGACCGATATTTTAGCGGAATATCGGTAAAAGAATTGAGTCACCAACAGGGTGTGCCAAGAAGCACGATTTATCATTGGATACAAAAACACAATGAGCAAATCAATTCAGCGAAGAAAAAGAAAGTCAATCTTCAGAATTTCAAACTTCTAGAGAACAAAGTTACTCGACTCGAAGGAATTATTCAGATCATCAAGACTGCAGGCTGCGCTATGGACGCACCACTGCAAGAAAAACTCAACGCTATCGAAAAACTGAGAGAGTCATATAGTGTACACATGTTATGTGAAGCATATGACATCCCGAGAGGCACCTTTTATAATCATGTATTTCGCAGCAAGCGTGACAATGTATGGTATGTGAAGCACCGCGAAAATTTAAGACTTAAGATCCAAAAAGTATATGAAGACTCGAAGCAAATTTTTGGAGCTGGTAAGATATGCGCCGTTATTGTCAACAACGGAACAAAAATGCAAAAAAATAGCGTTTAAATTTTGTAGTTTTATGGCAAAAAAATAACTAATTATTACTTGGCTCAAACAATGTGTTCATCTGCTGTCTTTGTTTCATAAATTCTTTTCGCTCTTTGAGCCTATAGCTATCACCTTTTATATTGATAACAGTGCAGTGATGCAAAATTCTATCAAGTATAGCGGAAGCTATTGTTATATCTGAAAAAACCTCATTCCATCCAGAAAAAGGCTTGTTTGATGTTAGTATTGTAGTATTTTTTTCGTATCTCTTTGCAATGAGCTGGAAAAAAAGGTTTGCACCCTGTATGTCCATTGGCAAATATCCAATTTCATCAATGATAAGAACTCTGTACTTGGCATAATTTTTAAGTCTTTCAGCAAGTCTGTTCTCGTAATGTGCTTTATTTAGGTTTTC